>JAHFND010000008.1 GCA_023267475.1 bacterium
TAGCCACCTTTTCTTTGTATCCCTTATAGTCAACAAAATCTCCCTTTTCTTTACTGATAATGGTTCTTATCTTTGAAGGGTCATTTATTTTTGGATCAAGACCAAGAGTCTCCACTGCACGCTTTATTATTGAAAGAGAGTCGGAAGAATCTAATATAGTAGGATTTCTATGTAGTCCGACATGCTCGGCCTGTTCAGATAACATCATTAAACCTAGAGAGTGAAAAGTTTTAATTAAAGGTGTGTGGTGATATGGGTTTTCTTTTTCTATGACATGTTCTTCTTCTAGACGAGAAATAATTCTCTCACGCATTTCTTTGGCTGCTTTATTTGTGAAAGTAACAGCTAAAATATTTCTTGGGTCAGTCCCCTTTTTTATAATATGAACTATTCTTTCTGTTATGGTTTTTGTTTTTCCAGCACCAGCACCAGCCACAATAAGAAGTGGGCCTTCTGTATATAAAACGGCTTCACGCTGGGCTTTATTTAGTTCTACTGAGTTAAATGACGTATTCACAGACGACTATTGTACCACGTCAGTTGGAGCATTTTTAAATGCATTTACTACTTTTTCTCTAGCCCTTTTAAAAACTTCTTCGTAGTTTGGTACTAGGTGTTTTAGTGTTGTCGCATAGAACTCTTCCCCCATAGAAACACTCGCCTTTAGAGCTTGAAATTTTTCATCTCCCAGTAAATCATAAATGTCTAAAAGAAATTGTTTTTGAATAGTTTTAGCCACCTCAAGTAGCATTTCTTCCTGATCTTCTGTAGTGAGATCTTTCAAGTCGAAGTCCAGGACTAGTTGATTTCTTAATGTTGTAAAATCTATATTCATAAAATTATTTAGCTTATTTTTGTTCTTAAACGATTTAAGTATTCTTCCACTGTGTCATTCGTGTCGCTAAGTGATTCATCTGGTTTTGAGACCAATTCTTTATCATTAATACCTGAAAGTGCACCGAACGCTAAAGATACTTCTTTCAAAAGATCGCTAATCTCTTTTTGGGTTTGTTCTTGGAAAGAAAGTTTATTCAAAATATCTTTTACTTTCATGCTCAATATTTTTGAAGAATTTTCTAGTGTGGCAGGATTACTTACATCGAAATATGAAGGTACTTTAGAAATTATTAGTTCAGAATTCTTTCTTTCTTTTATTAATTTTATAAAATTCTTTATTTCTGGAGATTGAATTTGCTCTTCTGCGGTAGTGTTATGTACTTCATTTATTGATTTTATTTCTGCCACAGGCTTTTCAGCTTCAACAGTCATTCCTGGTACAGTTGCGAACCCTAGATTTTGTTCTATAGGAGCTTTTTCTATCTGTCCTGTAGAAATACCTATTGCAAACGGAAGAATAAAATATTTCCAACTTTTTGGTAGCTTTGTAATTCTAATTCCCATCACTGAAGAAGCTTCTTCAATTCTTTTTTTCTTATTATCTGGAGAAGTTTCTGGTGTTGTGTCCTGTCCACTCTCTTGATTTGGAGATTCTTTATTTAAAGTAGGGTCTATCCTTCCGTCAGGGTCTGCATTTAGTGGTAGATCATTAGTATCTTTTAATTCAGGTCCAGCAAAATTTGGAGTCTGACTTTTAGTTGCAGACACCACCGGAATTTTTTCTTCAACTGGAGAAAAAGATTTAAATGTTGGTGTATATGTTTCATTCTTCACTTCTTCAAGAGGCACACCCCTATCAATAGCATAATTTATAGCTTCCTTTCTAACGTCTTCATCTTTTCTTATGGA
Organism: bacterium; assembly: GCA_023267475.1. Lineage (GTDB taxonomy): Bacteria > Patescibacteriota > Minisyncoccia > Phycocordibacterales > UBA5272 > UBA11704. Next base: position 1,747 of record JAHFND010000008.1, read on the forward strand.
TCTTTTAAGAGATTGATCTATTCCTTGAGAATATTTTCTAATATAACCAGCATCTAAGTTCTCCGGTTTCCAACCAGAAGAAGGAGCTTCCTCTTTTACTTCTCTTTCTCCTAAAATTCTTTTTACTTCATTTTTATTTGGGTCTCCATCTACAAAATTTTTATTTTCATACACCAATCTATATTTTTTCTCATCCCGCTTAAACATCTCATCATGTTTTTCTGCTAGAGTAGTTGGTCTTAGGACATTTCTAACAGTCGATGATTGATTTATTGTTGGAGCCTGTGCAGGTGAAGAAGGTTGTGTGGCTACTGTAGAGGCAGGAGCACTTACTACTTTTATTTGTTCAAGTGGGGTATCTATCTTAATTCCAGCTTGTCTAGCTTTTAGCCCAAGCTCCCACAATTCTTTCTGTGCTAGGGTTCTTATTTCTCCACCAGCTGATCTAAAGATTGCAGGTTGAGATGATTTTACATCAGGAGGAGTTTGGATTTTTGGAACAAATGGAGTAAAAGCACCAGGAGTAGTAGTGGTCGGATCGTTAATATCCCCCAGAATAGGTTTTTGTGCAGGTAGCCCCATAAATATATTCTCAAGTATACTTTATTTACAAGACTTTTGTGACACTTCTCCACACGAAGACATGTTTATATAATATTGTTTTTAGGGTCATTTTTTGATAGTATATATAGGCACCGGAAATGATTAAAGTTATTGACGGATTCCTGTATTCATTGTCTTTTCAATAAAAAATTGCAAAGATTTATGGATAAATTATAAAAATAGAATTTAAGCCCTCTATTTTTAACTACTATTATAGTAACCACTAAAAAACGTTATAAAATAACGCTAAATACGATCCTCTCTTTTGCTATTTTATTAGCGGTTCTTAGTCCTTCAAAAGCAAACGCTGGTATTATTTCCACTTTCACAGGTAAAGTAAAGGCAATATTCTTATCTCAAAGTGATGATACAGATCAAAGCAGTGTATCTTCACAAACTTTACCAATACTTAAGTCTGGCGATGTTGATGTTGATTCAAATGTGGCCGAAGTGATAGATAGTTCATCAAGTGATGCATTATATGCGACTGCAGGCGCACTTAGATTTTCTACCGAGGATATAGATTTTCCTGTTAATGATACGATTAGTTCTTATGAAGTAAAAAAGGGAGATACTCTAGCAACAGTTGCTAAACTTTTTAATGTTTCAAAAAATACTATTATTTGGGCTAACGATTTAAAATCACAAACTATTTCCCCTGGAGATGTTCTTACAATTCTTCCTATGACCGGTATTAAACATACAGTTAGAGATGGAGATACTATAAAATCTATTGCAAGAAAGTATAAGGCAGATGTAAACGATATCGCTAAATTTAACGGATTATCTACTGACTCTGATTTAGCAGAAGGAGATATTGTACTTGTTCCTGAAGGTGAACTTTCAGTTACTACAACTGTAAAAACAAAATCAGGTAGACTTGTGACAACTGAAAGACTCTTAGATACTTATACTTATGAAACCCCAAGTGGATTTTTAGTTCGTCCTTTGATTGGTGGAAGAAAGACACAAGGATTACATGGACATAATGGAATAGACTTTGGAGCGACACCTGGAACACCAGTACTTGCATCTGCTTCAGGTAGAGTTATCGTTGCAAAAATGGGTGGATACAATGGTGGTTATGGAAATATGGTAGTAATAAATCATGATGGAGGAATACAAACCGTGTATGCTCACCTAAGAACTATAAATGTAGTTTCAGGACAAACAGTATCTCAAGGCCAAATCATAGGACAGGTAGGAAATACAGGATACTCAACGGGCCCACATTTGCACTTTGAAGTGCGTGGAGCTAAAAACCCCTTCTAGTTTTTCTTTTAAAATTGCTTCATCTACTTTGTCGCATTAAAAATTTTATTCGGTCAATGTAGGCCTATCTACATTTCTCTCATAAAATTTTTATGCTTCGCGTATCTAAAACAATTTAAAAAGAAAAATATTCTGAGAGAAAATTTGGAGTAATTATATTCTATCTTGATAAAGTTTTGGTCTATATTGAAACGCTTCTAAAATATCAGCATCCGTTATATCTTTTGAAAGTTTTAAATCTGCAATGGTACGTGCAAGTCTAAGTACTCTGTGATAGGCACGTGGTGATAGAGTGTAAGAAGTGGCCAATTGTTTCATTAGTGAAAGAGATTCAGGCGCTAAATTTATATATTTAGAAATATCTCTTGCTTTCATATCTTTATTTTTTGTAATACGTGGGTCACCCATTTTTTTGAATCTCTCTTCTGCAAATTTTCTTGCTTTTATTACACGAGCTCTTATGTCTTCACTCTCTTCACCTATTCTTGTGTGTGTAAGAGTATCATAATCAATGTGTTGTACTGGTACCCAGATGTCTATTCTGTCCATAATAGGACCAGACAATTTTCTCGCGTATCTATCTATGTCTGATGGCTTACAAATACATTTTTTTAATTTACTACCCATATAACCACAAGGGCATGGATTCATAGAAGCAATAAGAGTGCATGATGCAGGAAAAGAATATGTACCTTTCGCACGCGATACAGTGATCGCCCCTTCTTCAAGAGGTTCTCGTAATGATTCAATTACCCTTTTATCAAATTCAGGAAATTCATCTAAAAATAAAACACCTAAATGAGAAAGTGTTACTTCTCCAGGACGTGGATTAGCTCCTCCACCGACTAAAGATACATAAGAAGAAGTATGATGAGGACTTCTAAAAGGTGGATGTGTGATTATTGATGTTTGTGAATGAGATACAGAATGAATACGAGTAACTGCTAACGATTCCTCTCTGCTTAACGGTGGGAGTATAGAAGTGAAAGCTCTAGCAAGCATTGTTTTCCCTGTGCCTGGTGGTCCGTAGAGTGCGATATTATGACCTCCCGCTGCAGCTATTTCAAGTGCGCGCTTTGCGGTCTCTTGTCCACGCACATCTTTAAAATCTAAAAAAGAATCAGGTCTTACATAAACTATTTCTGTTTTTGGTTCTGGAGAAAGAGTAATTATATCTCTAACACCTTCTATATTTCCACCCAAATGTAGGACAAGGTCTTTTAAGTTCTTACAACCATAAACTGTTAGTCCTTCTATTAATGCAGCCTCTTGTCTGTTCGTGTATGGAACATAAAGAGCAGCTGCGCCATTTTTCTTTGCGCATTCTGCAACGGCAAGTACTCCCATCATAGGTAGTATCTCTCCAGTTAAAGAAAGTTCTCCTACAAACCACCCCACATCAGATGGCAGTTTTAATTGTTTTGAAGCAGATAGATAGGTAAGTGCAATGGGCACATCAAAATGTGACCCCTCTTTCTTTATATGTGCAGGAGAAAGAGAAACAGTTACTTTATGATTTTCAGTTTTTGGATTTAGAAGTCCTGTGTTTTTAAGTGCAGCATTAATTCTGTCTTTACTTTCATCTATCGCTTTATCTGGGAGTCCGACAATTGTAAAATTATAAAGTCCAGAAGACACATCAACTTCTACAGTTATTTTCTCAGCATTTAATCCTAAAATATGTGCACTAGTTAGTGTCGAAACACTCATTAGTGAAGTATATCACTGCGAAGTGATAGTATTCCTTCAGTAGATGTAGATAATACAAGTGCCTGTGTGTTTATAAAAGCGTACACGATAGTACTTGAAGCAGATTTACCTACTCGCATGTTTTGATTATTTATTGTTACATCAGTAAAAGTAAATGGTGGAGTGGTTGTACTGGTATCTCTTGGAGTGCCGAGTGATTTTGCGACATCATCAGCATAAGAGCTTTCATTTTTTATCATGTAAGCAAATACTGAAGAGTAAGAATTAGATGAAATAATAAATATTTCATACCCAGCAGGTAATTTTTTTACATTATTTATATAATTTCCTATTGCGTTTGGAAATGCACCAGATATTGTTTTAAGTAAAGAAGAGTCATTTGTCTGAGGTATTACAACAGGAGAAGTCTTGGGAGTGCCATTTATCTTATCGTTATAGTAAGTGTATCCATAATATGAAATTACAGAAGCTATTATCAATATTAAAAATATTAATAAAAAAGTAACCATAGGGGAATTACCTTTAGCAATAGGAACATTGCCGATATCTCCACTTGCTGAAGCTATGTCCCCAATTGTTGCTTCTTTTTGTTTTATCTCAGTGGCTATATCGTGTTCAAAAGTATCTATGGTTTCTAATGGCATGTTTCTAGTATACAGTTAGCGTTTATAAGATAGCAGTGGATACAAAAAGAAGCACGCGAAAGCATGCTTCTTTTTGTAAGTGTTATATTATTTATCCTCTCCAGTGAAAATACCAAGATCTTCATCTGAATATTCTTTTACGTTTGTTTTCTTTGCTGTTACTTTTCCTTTCTTTGCAGATCTGTGTGTACGATATCCAATTAAGAATTTTTCAGGATGATCACACATGTCTATGAAGTCTTCACAAGCTTCGCGAAGTTTAGTAGATGATGATCGTCCAAAAGAAATGACCTCTACCTGAACACCGAAATGTTCTTTCAAAAAGGTTACAAGTGGCACGAAGTCTCCATCCCCTGTGGCGAGTACTATTGTATCGACTTTAGGAGCAAGACGAATTGCATCAACTGCAAGTCCTACATCCCAATCAGCTTTCTTCGCTCCGCCATAAAATACCTGCAGATCTTTTGTTTTAGTCTCGATACCTATCTTTGTTAGAGCGTCGAAGAAGTTCGTTTCATCCCCTGCTTCTGTTGTTATTACGTAAGCAAGTGCACGTATAAGTTTACGCTTCCCGACCACCATATCCATGATGGCTCCGAAGTTTACTTTTGAATTGTATAAATTTTTTGCACTGTGGTATAGATTTTGAGTATCTATAAATACTGCGACACGTTGGTCACCATGTTTTATTACTGACATTAAAATAGTTATTAGTTGTTGGTTATTAGTTTTTAGTTAAATACAGACTAAAATCAAATAACCTTTATTATTAAAAATAGAAACTATAGTTAGTATACCCTCTTACCTTATATAAGTAAGCGCTACCTTGTGGGTAGCGCTTACTTTACGAAATTATTTAAGACCTAGCTTCTTAACCAAAGCGTCGTAACGCTTTTTGTTTGAACCTTCTAAATACTTTAGATGAGTTCTTCGATTAGCAACCATTTGTATTAGTCCACGACGAGAGTGGTTATCTTTCTTGTGTTCCTTCAAATGATTAGTAAGCTCAGCGATTTTTTTACTTAAAAGTGATACCTGAACTTCAGCAGAACCTGTATCTTTCGCATGTATTTGAACGTTTTTGATGGCTGTAGCCTTTTTTCGTGCAGTAAGCATATGTATATTAACTATTGACACATTATAGCATAGATTATCTAAAAATGCAAGCCCCCATAGCCTACCGGAATATGGGCTATCCATAGTAAATATTGTGCGACACTGATGTATACTATCTATACAATGCATTCACTTTTCTCCTTAAAACAAGATTTTTTACAGTATATAGAGATAGAAAAAGGAAGAAGTGCTTTAACTGTAAGGAATTATGACCATTATTTATCTAGATTCTTAGATTTTGTTAAGGTTGATACTCCTTCTTTAATTACTGAATCTATGATGAGAGAGTATCGAGTCTTCCTTAATCGCCATAAAGCACGTGAGGCTAAAAAGGGTCAAGCAATCGAGACGCTTGATAAAAAGACACAGAATTATCATCTTATAGCACTACGTGCCTTTTTAAAATATATTCGTAAGCGAGGAGTACAGGGTTATGATCCAGAAAGAATAGAGTTGGCTAAGACTTCTTCAAGAGAACTTGATTTAATTTCAGAAAAAGAATTAAGTGACTTGATGTCTGCACCAGACACATCAAATGTTATGGGGCTACGTGATAAAGCAATACTTGAATTATTTTTTTCGACAGGGCTTCGTGTTTCAGAACTTTGCTCGCTAGATAGAGATACTGATTTAAAAACAGGAGAAATTTCTATAAGAGGTAAAGGTGGGAAGATACGAGTAGTTTTTATTTCTGGCGGTGCATATGATGCAGTTAAAAAATATTTGAATGCTCGAGTAGATATTGATGAAGCTATGTTTATCGATCATTCCCCTCGCGCACATTCACGCATGGTAAAGGAAGAATCAGTTAGATTAACGCCCAGAAGTGTAGAAAGAATAGTAAATAAGTACGCAACAATTGCAGGAATAGCAAAGAAGTGCACACCACACGTGATACGTCACTCTTTTGCAACAGATCTTTTATATAATGGTGCCGATCTTCGTACTGTACAGATGATGCTAGGACATTCATCTATCGCGACGACTCAGATTTATACAAATGTTACAAATAAATTCCTTCGTGATCAGTTTGAGAAATTCCACAATAAGAAAGAGAAAAAGTAGTTGACTTTTTATGGTAGGAGTGTAAGAGTTGGGTGAGCAGTTCCGACACAAACAGGAGGATTTATGCCGTCCACTGAAGAGGTTTTGCATCAAGCCGGATTCAAGGACATCCACGAAAGAAGGAAAGAGGTGTCGAAAGACTCTCTTGTGGGACGTGACGAAAATAAGTCCTGCAAGGAAGAAGGATGTAGTCTTCCTGAGGGTGAGGTCTGCTTTCATCGGAGGTGCGGACGCCCCGGCTCAGGAGAATGATGCAGTTTTTTGCAGGCGCAGTAGGTGCCTGCTTTATTTTGGTATACTGTCATAATGAAATTTATATCTTTTAATGTAAACGGAATACGTGCATCTCATAAAAAGGGAGCTCTTTCAGAACTTTTTAAGCTAAACGCAGATATTATTGGAATTCAGGAAACAAAATCTACAATAGATCAGTTAAGTGAAGATATTACTTCTCCAAAAGGATATATTTCATACTTTGATAGTGCAAAAGAAAGAAAAGGATATTCCGGTGTGGCTGTATATACAAAGATCAAGCCAGAAAAAGTCGAATACGGTCTAGGAAAAGATGAGTACGATACAGAAGGAAGATGCCTCACTCTTTGTTTTAAAGATTTTGCTTTTGTAACAGCATATTTTCCAAATGGAGGGCGGGATGAAGAACATTTTCAGTTTAAGTTACGTTATTATGATGAGTTTTTAAAACATGTGAAAAAGCTTGAGAAGAAATATAATAAAGTTATTTTTTGTGGAGATTTAAATGTAGCACATAATGAAATAGATATTGCGCGTCCAAAAGAAAACGCAAATCAGATTGGGTTTTTACCTATAGAACGTGCATGGGTAGATAAAGTAGAGAAGTCTGGATTTGTCGACACATTTAGGTTTCTTCATCCAGAGACCGTTAAGTACAGTTGGTGGGATCAAAAGACAAAGTCAAGAGAAAGGAATGTTGGTTGGAGAATAGATTATTTTTTTGTAAGTGAAAAACTGAAAAGTAAAATAAAGAGCGCTGATATATTAGATGATTTTTTGGGAAGTGATCATGCCCCGACAGAATTAAATATAAGTCTGTAATAATAAAACCCCCCTTACTGGGGAGTTTTATTATTTCGTTATCTATCTTGTTCCTGTTGTAGGAGTAGTTGTAGATGTTTTTCTTTCAGAATCTCTTTTAGCTTTAGCTTCTTCCTTCTTCTTCTCAGCCTCAGCTTTCATTTCAGTCTTCTTCTTTTCAGCTAATGCTTTAGCTTCAGTTTTTTTCTTTTCCATTTCAACTTTTTTATCAGCTATAACTTTATCGTTAGCGGCCTTCTTTGCATCTCGACAAGACTTTGTGTCTGTCTCGAATTGTGCCCACGCATCTTTACGAGCCTTATTTAAAGTTTCTTGTGCACTTTTTACTGCTGATTTATATGTATCCATAGCAGACTTCATAGCTGCTTTCTTTGCATCAGTATCTGTTAGAGCTACAGCCGCCTTTTCTGCATCCTTACGAGCAGATAATGCATCAGTGCTTACTTTATTGTAAGCTGTGCGTGCAGTTGATATTGTTGTATCACGAAGGTCGATTGCTTTTTGTGTGCAAGCAGTAAAAATCTGTGCTGGCGTTGTCGCAGTTGTTGTAACTACAGCAGTGTTACTTACTGTTCCAGTATTTGCATCTTGGGCAAGAGCCATATAAGGAACTAGTAGTGCTCCCATAAGAGCAGAAACGATTAACTTTTTATTCATATTTCTATAATTATTTATCTAATAAATTGTTATTATATTTTAACACAAATAAAAATAGTCAAATACTTTATTTCACACAACCCTGCATAGTTTTGATCGCTAATAATGTGCCATAGATGACATTGGTTATTTATAAAAGAAAAAAGAGCAGTTGTGGCTGCTCTTTGAGAGGTGTTTTTTCAGGTATACCTCGGAACCCGTCTCATCTACACGCGGAAGAGAATCGCGAAGGGGTTTTTCATCATCCTTTGGATGTAGGTTGGGTATCGCCGCTGAACATTAGAGGTTGATTAGAGTGGAGATTGAGACCGCGTTGTCGAAGTGCATCCTTGATTTCATTCAAGCTTTTGCGCCCAAAGAATGGGATCTTGAGTAGATCCTGTTCGGTCTTTCTGACAAGTTCTCCGATTGTGTAGATGTTCTCGGACTTGAGGCAGTTTGAGGAGCGTATAGTGAGGTCAAATACATCAATCGAAGTCGTAGCTATATCCATTATCGTCGGATTTTTGCGTTTGACTTCAGACCACTCTTTAGTTTTAAAGATTGATCGCCTCACCCTTTCTGTAATCTGCCTCACTCGATAAACTGTAATGTCCAAGTGCTTACCTATCTCATCATTAGAGAACCCTAATACAAGCAGGCTGAGTACAACTATTTCGCGACCGGTGAGAAACCTAGGTCCTGAACGAGTCCACAACGGCTCAGTGTGATGCATCAACGCCTCCATGAACATTTCCCTCTTTTCCGGGCTGATCATTTTAGACTCCTTGGTTGGTGTGAAAGAACATATCTCTAAAAGTCTCCGAATTACTTCAGAAACTTTATGAAGAGGAGAATCTTGCGATTCTCCAAATGCGGGTTCGCCTGAGGATTATGGTTTGACCTACCCCACGCTCAGGTAGTTGTTGCTTTGCGAGTGTATGCAATCGGACATGGAGAGAACACTACTTGATACTCAAGCGGCACTCCCCATTCCGTACACGAACAACAGCCACACACCATCTGGAAATGCTCTTCACCTTCTTTGTTTGAATGAAGGTCGCCTTGGAAGCGAACCACTTGTGGCGGAACGATACAGTTACCGCACACGAAGTTATTCATTTCCTGCCAACTAAGAGCATATGTGCGCCACCCTTCAGGCGGTAATACTTGTTTGAATCGGAACTCCCTTTGGTCCCATTCTCCAAGAGGTCTGTAGCGATTGATGAAACAACCTACAGATTTCTTCACTACGGGGAATGCATGAATAATCCGCGAAAGTTCCTCATGGTTATGATCAAAGAAAGCAAGTTGCTGGTACTTAGTCTGCGAACCATGCACTTCCCTCACTTTTTTCATGTAGTGAAGATCGCGCAGAAAAACAATGTTAGTCATGACGCCACCTCACAAAACGTTGAAGGAAGTGTGCACCAACCCTTTAAGAGCATCGGGTAGGATGGTGCGTTCTACGTTGGTCTCTCGTAGCAGAGTTTGTTTTATCCTTACCTTTGAGTCAGCTCAGGAGGTCATTCGTCCCGGCTGAGGTATGGATTACGTCAACCACAAAGAGTTCTCCAACTACTCTGTGGTTCAACTTCATCTCATAAGTTATACATTGCCAACCGGATTATGGCCTTAATGGCAAGGGCTCTACTTATGAGTTTTAATACTGAAGTTGCTAAAGACGTAAATTGGGAAGAATTACTGCCTAACAATTTATAATTCAAAGTACTAAACTGGGCACATAATAGCACTTTAATTATATTAAGTCAATAGTATTGATTAATTATTTAATAAATATAATCAAAATAGATATGTTAAATAAGTCTTTTATTCTATACTAGTAATTATCATCAAAATTATTGACTATTTAAACAATTGAGTATATAATCATAATTATGGATGAAATAGTTAAAAAACTGACCCCTCTTGGGCTCAATGATAAGGAGGCGCGCGTATATGTTGCGTTACTTGAAATTGGGCGTGCATCGGCATATATGATCGCTGGAAAAGCTGGAATAAAGAAGCCTACAACCTATGTGATACTGGGCCAGCTTATCGAAAAAGGATTAGTAGTAGAGATCCCACGTGAACGCAAGCAACTTTTTGCAGCTCGCCCCCCCGAAGAGTTCTTTTCTGAAGCTCGTAGAAGACTCGCTTCTGCGGAGAAGATACTGCCTGATCTAAAAGCACTCTATAAACAACTCGACTTAACCAAAGTTCGCACAATGCATTATGATGATGTTGGTGGTATGAGGCAGGCATTGTGGTATCGTGCAGATGAATTATCCGGTAAAGAAATGATTGGATTTTTTGGAAGTGCAAAACAAGCAAGTAAAGAGCTATTTAATCTTTTTGAGGAGTGGAATGAAGATTGGGTAAGGCGAGGTATAAAGCTTCGTGGGATTACAACATTTGATGAGTCTATGAGGCCACTGTTTGATAAATTTGGTGAAATACACTTCAAAGATATTCGATTCTTTCCGCTTGATAAATTTAATGGAAATGTAACGATTTGTGCGACAGACGAATTTGTTTGCATTAATCTCATTGGTGCTACGCAATCGGTCATTGTTGAGAGCAAAGAATTTGCATCAACACTTAAACAGATATTTGAATTAGTGTGGGAATCAAATTTAACAATGACGTTTGAAGAAATATTAAAACAGTATGACACTGCAGCGTCTAATCATTTAGCGGCAGAGTAGACAGGAGCCAGTGTATTATTTTGTGACAGCATCTATACCAGGCAGTGTACCAGAGGCTAGGAAATCAAGCATTGCCCCTCCTCCTAAGGAGACGAAAGTGAACTTCTTTAATAAATGTAATGAATGAGCTACAGAGACTGTGTCTCCTCCACCTATATAAGTCTTAGCTTCTGATAAGGATAGATTAGTAAGTATCTGTTCACTTCCAGATAACCACCCTTTTTCATATAGCCCAAGAGGTCCATTTAATATTACAGTCTTAGCTTTGCTTATTTCTTCGCTTACCAACTTAACTGTATCACTTCCACAGTCTACAACTACACCATCCTTTGGTATCGCATGGAATGCAACTCTATTTCCGTTTGAAAGAATCACATCTACTGGAGTCATTAAAAGGGGATGATTTATAAATGTATTTGATAATGTGTAGTTATCATCATAAAGACTTTTTCCAACTTCTATACCTTTTGATTTCCATATATTGTGTACCATAGCACCACCTACGAATACTTTTACCCCTTGGTTTAGATATTTTTCTATTAGATTAAGCTTTGTAGATATTTTTGCGCCTCCTATTATCATAAGTGCTGGTTTTTCTGGGTGAAGAGCAACACTTAGATTTTCTAATTCTCTTATAAAAGTTGGCCCAAAGTATGACAGAAGAGATTTCGGTATTCCAATTACACTTGCGTGCTCTCTGTGAGAAACAGAAAACGCGTCATTTATGAAAATGTCTCCAAGAGATGCAAATGATCGCCCAAGAGAAGGAATATTTTCTGTTTCCCCTTTCCACATACGAACATTTTCTAGTAATACCCCGTCCCCTTCTTTTACAGTGCTTATTTTTTTTGAAATATCTTCGAATTCAAGCGAGGATTCAAAAGAAATAAAAGGTAAAATTTTTGTGATGTGTGACGCTATAACACCCAAGCTCTCCCCTTTATCACCAAGATGAGAGAGAATGATTATTTTTGCACCAGAAAAAGATAAATCCTTTAGAAAAGGAACAGTTACATCAAATCTACTTGTGTCTGTAATTTTTCCATCTACCACCGGCATATTCCAATCCACACGCACTATTACCCTCTTATTTTTGAAAGTTTTAAGTTCGGGTAGTGTAAAATCTTTCCAAGATAAATTGTTATGCTCCATAGCAACTAGAGATTATTTCCATAAATGAGACGACATCTTGAGACGCTCTACCAATAAGGAGCCCATCTACTCCACCCTCTTGTATAAATGAAAGAGCATTTTCTTTTGTAACTGTTCCACCATACAATACATGTACCTTTTTCGCATAATCAATTCCTACAAGAGAAGCAAGTGCACGACGTATTGCGATGACAACCTCGAAGCATTCATGTGTAGTAGCAGGTGTATCTCCACCTATTGCCCATACAGGTTCGTAAGCAATAATTAAATTGTTAAAATTATTTCTTGATACCAAAGAAAGAGATTTGCGCACGTCCTCTTCTAGTTCCGATAGATATTTCCCCTCCTTATCACGCTTATGTTCCCCTACACAGAGTATAGTAAGTAATTTTGATTGTAGTGAAAGAGCTACTTTATGAGATCTTTGATCAGCTGTTTCCCCTTGTGCTCGTACTTCACTGTGGCCTATAAGTGTAAAAGTAGCCCCCGCAGATAATAATTGTGAAGGAATAGTAGTGCCTGTAGTTTGACCAATTGATACACCTGATACATTTTGTGATCCAACGTAACCATGTACACACTCTTTTGATATTTCACTTATAAATATTTCTGGAACAGCTAGATAAAAACCTTTTTTAGGCATCTTATTCTTCTTAGAAGAATATTTTTTATCAATAGCTTTTATAAATTTTATAGCTTGGTTTAGATTAGCTGGAGTAGTCTTCCAATTCCCAACTATTATAGGAGAAGTGCGTTTTGTCATGTGAAAATTATATCATGCAAAGTCTCTTATTAGCGCATTCTAAGCACACATTAAAAATGTTATACTTCGTATATTATGTATAAAAATATTGTTTCGAAACTGCTAGAATTTTATCTCAGTACTGTATCTTACGGAAAAGCCCACAAGACCACATCATATGCAGTGTTAGCTGTAGTAGTTGTGTTTATTCTGTATCTTACTTTTTCTTCATCTGGCATTATAGCGGAAACCACTACTGTAAAATCAGGGCCATTAGTCCAAAAAGTTCTTGTTACAGGCCAAGTTCAGTCTTCAAATGAAGCTTCACTATCATTTCAGACTGTAGGCCAAGTGGCTTATATTGGTGTAAAAGTTGGAGATGTGGTCACTCAAGGAAAAGTTTTAGCCACTCTATCTTCGCTGGACGCCCAAGCATCTTTACTTCAGGCACAAGCCACTCTACAAAATGCTCAAGCAACTCTTGATCAACTTACACAAGGATCTCGTCCTGAAGAAATAGCTATAAAACAACAAACAGTAGACAATGCAAAAGCAACACTAGATCAGACATACTTGACGATTCCTGATGGGGTAAGGAATGTTGATGCTGTTACATCAGATATAGTGAGAAATAAGTTCTCTTCTATGTTTACTTACAATGGTACAGGCTATGTACTATCCTTCTCTTCTTGTGATCAGACTTTACAGAATATTATTGAAGCGAATCGTACAAATATAGAAAGAACAATCTCAGATTTTCAAAAGAAATCTTCTACAATATCAGCTTTATCTAATACAGCAGATATAGATTCAGTATTTGATCAAGCTTATAAAGTAACATCTGTTACGAATGATCTAGTTTCTTCCATATCCACCCTTCTTTTATCTTCTTGTAGTGCTACGAATAGTTCACTCGATGCTTATCGTACGAATCTTACAAATGTGAAGACTAGCATGAACACTTTGTTTACTGACATATCTTCAAAACGTACAGCCTTAACTACTGCAAAAAACACATATACTTCAGCGGCTCGCGATTTAGCTCTTACAAAAGCAGGTACAGACCCATATAAATTACAAGCTCAGCAAGCACTGGTTACATCTGCTGAAGCTCAAGTAAAACAAGCAGAGGCAAATCTCTCAAAGACAGTGGTCTACGCTCCTTTTTCTGGAACAATAAGTGATGTTTCTGTCGTTAGAGGAGAGACTGTCACTTCAGGTAAGACTGTGATCTCAATGCTTGCAACTAATGCTTTTGAAGTAGAAGCAAAAGTCCCAGAAATAGATGTTGTAAAAATTGAGGATGGTAGTAAGGTAAATATAACATTAGACGCGTATGGAACTTCTGTTGTATTCCCAGCAACAGTTACAAGAGTAAGCCCAAATTCTACAACAGAAGGAAATGTGCCGATGTATAAAGTGTTAGTTACTTTTATAGGAGAAGACCTTAGAATTAAATCAGGGATGACTGCGAACGTAAATAT
>JAHFND010000035.1:0-1838 GCA_023267475.1 bacterium
TTTATTTAAAATTCTAGTCCAGCACCTCGAGCTGAATCAGCTAATGCCTTTACTCGGCCCGTATAAATGTATCCCCCTCTATCAAATACAATCTTTGTAACCTTTAGTGCAAGAGCCTTCTTAGCGATATCTGCACCCACAGAAACAGCTTGTGAAGCTTTGTTAGTTGCTCCGAGTTTGAGACTTGAAGATTCTGCAATAGTAGTACCGAGATCATCGTTGATGAGTTCAGCATAGATGTACTTGTTAGACTTGAAGATAGAAAGTCGAGGCTTTGAAGCAGTACCAAAAACCTTAGATCGGATTCTGTTCTTTCTTACTTGTCTCTTTATTGTTTTAGGTGATGTTTTTGACATAAGTTTACGTTACATTATTTTATGCTGACTTCTTTCCTTGTTTTTGTTGTACGAATTCTCCTTCGTATCGGATACCTTTACCTTTGTATGGCTCTGGCTTCTTCTGGTCTCGGATGTTTGCAGCGAATGCTCCAACAGCTTCTTTGTCGATTCCTGAAATTGTAATCATGTTCTTCTCGATGAGTGCTGTGAGGTTTGAAGGAACCTTGATGATAACAGGATGTGAGAATCCAAGAGAAAAAACTAGTTCTGTCCCTTTCATTTCAACCTTGAATCCAATTCCTTCGATTTGAAGCTTCTTTGAGAATCCTTTTGTTACACCTTCGATCATGTTGCCGATGTGTGATGCGTAAGTTCCCCATAGAGATGAGAGGTTTTCTTTAGTCTTCTTTACTTCAACCTGGATAGTGTTTCCCTCGATTGCAAGAGAAAGTCTCTTGTCGATAGATCGAGTAAGCTCTCCCTTAGGACCCTTTACAGTCAAAACTTCTCCAGCAAGAGTTGCAGTTACACCAGGTTCTATTGTTATTATTTTTTTTCCTACTCGTGACATAAATATTTTTGATTACCAGATTTTAAATAGAACTTCACCTCCAACATTCTGCTTCTTTGCTTCTGTCTGGTTTAGAATTCCTTTTGGTGTTGAGATAACTAGAGTACCGTATCCGTTTCGAACAGGCTTGATATCCTTTGCTGGAGTATACACTCGCTTTGAGAGCTTTGAAACTCGGTATACATCAGTGATCTTTGGAGAATTGTTCTCGTCGTATGCGAGCTCGATGTCTACAGTCTTAATTAACTTTTTACCTACCTTTGAAAAAGATTTGATATATCCTTCCTTTTCAAGGAGAGACAAAATAGCGTCAGTCATCTTAGAGTAAGGAGCAGTCACAACAGACTTGCCTGCCATACTTCCGTTTTTAATCTTGATTATTAAGTTTGAAATATTGTCTTTTACCATGATGATTTTTTGATTCCTGGAATCATTCCTTCGTTAGATAGCTCTCTAAAACAAATTCGGCACAAGTCAAAATCTCTCATGTAACCATGCTTTCTTCCACACTTAAAACATCGTCGAACTACTCGACTTTTGAATTTAGGTGTTTTCTTTGATCTTGCGACTACTGATGTTTTTGCCATTTGTATTAATTTAGTATTAGTATCTTTGGTTACAGTATGAGGCGTTTATTCGTTATTTCTGCATACTATTGCAGATATTATGGCGAAACGGCTCACTTATAACTAAAACAAAAAGCTCAAATGAGCTTGTTCGTCAATACTAACAAGAGTCAGAAGAAAAGTCAAATGGAGCTCCGTAAAACACCCTTCAAGGAGCACGCATAAAATTCTGCTGAATTTTTGCTCAAGTCTCGCTTACCCAGCTTGCGAAGTCTCCTTGAAGGATATTTTGACTCCGCCTGGGATGCTAAATGCAGGCCTTGTAATGATATTAAATTTATCCTTGCATTTTACTCAATTTAT
>JAHFND010000035.1:1848-3971 GCA_023267475.1 bacterium
ACAAAGCCCTCGCGAAAGAGCCTTACACAATAGGACTTTCCCGCGAGGGCTGTGCAGGGACATTACTTCCCCGCGATTGTAACTAGTCGGTTACAATTATCAAGCACCCTTAAGTACATCCGTATGTTCAGAACAATCGGATTCGGTATCACTCTTATCATAATTAGAGTCATGATGCCTGACGTATTTATGGGTCTTGAAGGCACCCTCGTTAAGTTCTTCAGTGTCTTAAACGACACATTGGGGCAAGTTCCTCATGTCACCGTAGATCAGACAGCCATGATCTACCCACATGCAGTTCCACTGCCTTAATACGACGGCGCCAACTCTCACGAGATGGCGCCTTTGCTTTTTTTAATTAAAATAATTTGAAATAAAAAACACCCTTTCGGGTGTTTATTTTGTTATTTCGCGAATGGGAATCCTAGGAGTTCGAGGAATGCTTTTGTTTGATCCTTCTTCTTTGAAGTAGTCACTACAGTGAAAGCAAAACTGAATACATCCTTGATATCTTCATCTGCACATTCTGGGAAGATTGAGTGCTCCTTGATACCGAAAGTTACGTTACCCATTTCGTCGATTGAAGTGTTCTTGAGTCCTCGGAAGTCCTTTGTTCGTGGGAGTGCAACGTGGATAAGCTTGTCTAGGAATGCAAACATTCTTTCACCTCGTAGAGTTGCTTGGAATCCAATACTATCACCCTGTCTTACTTTGAAAGAAGCGATAGACTTCTTTGCAGCTCGGAGTGCAACTTTCTGACCTGTGATTTTTGTAAGTCGGCCTGCAATAAATTCTTTTCTCTTTTTATCAGAAATTTTTCCTGTACCAGTTGAAATAACAACCTTAACTAGTTTTGGAGACTGCATCACATTCTTGTACCCAAATTGTTCTTTGAGCGCTTTGAATGATTCTTTTTGTATTTCTTTTACTGATTTCATGTTTTTAGCTTTTGGCTTTTAGCTTTCAGCTGTTAGATTTCAGGATTTTCCTAAAAGCTAGCAGCTGGCAGCTAACAGCTGTATTAATTAAATTGTTTTACCACCTTTTTTTGCAACTCGAACTTTCTTATCTCCTTTCACTTCGAATCCTACTCGACTCTTTTTTCCAGAGACAGATATAGCAACGTTTGAGATGTGGATAGGCATAGCCTTTTCAACCATTTGACCCTTACCTTCTCCTTTTCGAGATTTCTGGTGTTTCTTTACAACGTTTACACCTTGTACGATAACAAGATCCTTCTTAGGAAGCACTCGTTCTACAGAACCAGTCTTACCCTTGTCCTTACCTGTGATTACTATTATGTTGTCTCCTTTTTTGATTTTCATTGTTTTTATTTAAATTTGAATTTTGTATTTATTCTTAATTCTTAATACATAATTCCTGATTCTTTGTCTTAAACGATTTCCGGTGCAAGTGATGCAATCTTCTGGAATCCTAGTTCTGCAATCTCTCGTGGGATTGGTCCGAATACACGTCCAGCTAATGGCTCGTTCTTTTCTTTCTCTAGAATAACTACCGCATTCTCATCAAATCGAATGTATGATCCATCTTTTCGTCTAAGAGGCTTCTTCTGTCTTACTACAATTGCTCGTAGTACATCCTTCTTCTTTACTGCCTTTCGAGGTTCTGCTTTTTGCACTGAGAGAATAACGAGCTCTCCTATTTCTGCATATCGCTTTTTTGAAGATCCAAGAATTTTGAAAATTCGGCCAATTTTGGCACCTGAGTTGTCAGCTATTTGAACTATTGATCGTGGCTGTATCATATAAAAATATTATGCGATTACTTTAAAATGTTTGTCTTTAGAGATTGGTGCGCATTCTTCGATTGTAGCTTTGTCTCCAATTTTCTTTGTGTTACCTTTGTCGTCTGCCTTGTACTTCTTACTTCGCTGTATGAATTTCTCGTACTTTGGCACCTTTACGAAACGCTCCACAAGAACAACACAAGTATCAGTCATCTTGTCAGATGTTACTACTCCTGTTAACTTTCGCTTTTTTGATTGTGTTGTTTCTGTTTTTTTCATTGTTTTAATTTAACTTTATCGTGAATTTATTTCTGTAAGAATTCTTGCGATATCTTTTTTCAGAGCACTTTGTTCTTTTACATTCTTTACCTTACTT
>JAHFND010000009.1 GCA_023267475.1 bacterium
AATGCTGCGAAAGTAGATGCAGATTATGAAGAAGGTCTTCTTTCAGCTGAAGAGCGTTATGAAAAGACTATTGAAGTATGGCAAGATGTGCGTACAAAGATTGAAAAGTTGATGCCACAAGCAATCGAGAAGCATGGTTCAGCATATGACATGATTACTTCTGGTGCCCGTGGAACATTAGCTCAGGTGATTCAGATGGCAGGTATGAAGGGTATCATTGTGAACAACTCAGGACGCAATATCGACTTCCCAGTCATCTCATCATACAAGGAAGGTCTTACTCCACTTGAATACTTCATTACTACTTATGGAGCTCGTAAAGGTAACTCAGATACCGCTCTTAAGACAGCTCAAGCTGGATATCTTACACGACGTCTAGTCGATGTGGCACAGGATGCTATCATCACAGAAATAGATTGTGGTACAAAAGAAAGTAAACTTGTTCGTAAGGAAAACGCTCTCGGTATTGAAGTTCCAATTTCAAAAAATATTCGTGGACGTGTTCTTGCAGAAGAAGTTTCAGCAAATGGGGAAGTCTTATTCAAGAAGAATCATTTGATTTCAAAAGATGATGCACTTACGATTGAAAATGCTGGTATTCAAGAAGTGAGAGTTTACTCACCACTTGGATGTTTAGCACTTCATGGTATTTGTCAGAAGTGTTACGGACTAGATATGGGACGTAATAAGAAGGTGGATCTTGGAGAGGCAGTTGGAATCGTCGCTGCTCAAGCGATCGGTGAACCAGGAACACAGCTTACTATGCGTACATTCCATGCTGGAGGTGTGGCAGGTACTGACATCACATCCGGTCTTCCTCGTGTTGAAGAAATCTTCGAACGTCGCGCACCAAAGAATCCTGCTATCATCGCACATGAATCTGGTGAAATAATCGGTATTCGTGATGAAGGAAAAGAAAAGATAATTCTTCTTCTTGCGGATGATGATGGAACAAAGAGTAAGAATGCTGGAAAAGAAATCGAGTACACAGTACCATTCCGTCGTCAGCCGATTGTAAAAGTTGGTGACACTGTAAAGAAAGGTCAGATGATGACAGATGGTTCTTGTGATATTGAAGAATTGTTTACTCACGCTGGAAAAGAAGTAGCAGAAGAATACATTGTTAGTGAAATAAACAAAGTTTACGAACTACAAGGTGCTTCTATTTCTCGTAAGCACGTGGAAGTTATTATTAAGCAGATGTTTGGTCGTGTGAAGATTGTGAATCCAGGAGAAACAAGATTTACACAATCAGATGTGGTAGAAGTATCTACATTCCGCGCAGAAAATAATCGCGTGAAGGATGAAGGAAAGACAGAAGCAAAGGGAAGACACTTGGTACTTGGTATCACAGATGTTGCCCTATCTACTGATTCATGGCTTTCAAGTGCATCATTCCAAAATACTACTCGTGTGCTTATCACTGCGTCTACTCGTGGACAAATGGATGAGCTCCGTGGTCTTAAGGAAAACGTGATCATCGGGCGATTGATTCCTGCAGGAACAGGACTTCGAAATAAGCTCGGAAATAAACTAGAAGGAAAGTAAATTCTAAAATTAAACAAAAAACAGCATCAAAAGTGCTGTTTTTTGTTTGTAAAAAAGAGGGACTAAAGCGTGCTAAAATATAGGCATGAATCCTAAAGATCAAGTAAAGGAAAACCTCTCTATTACAGATGTCGTCTCTACATATATTCGATTAGAGAAGTCAGGCGCTCAATTTCGTGCACGTTGCCCATTTCATAATGAAAAGACCCCATCATTTTATGTTTCCCCAGAGAGGAAATCATTTCATTGTTTTGGATGTCAGGCACATGGAGATATTTTTACATTTGTAGAAAAAATAGAAAATATTCCTTTTTTTGAAGCACTTAAAATATTAGCAGACAGAGCAGGAGTTACACTTACTTCTACACAGCAAAATAAAGAAGAGACACGACTCGTCTCACTTTTAAAAGATGCGACACTACATTTTGAAAAAAATTTAAATAATAGTCCTGAGGCAAAACAATATTTAATGGAAAGAGGATTGACTGAAGAAACAATAAAGACTTTTCATATTGGATACGCTAAAAATGAATGGAGAGATCTATTTATTCATATGGCGGGTGAGGGGTATCAACCAGAGGAAATAGAAGGATCCGGTCTTGCTATAAAGGCTTCAGACGATACTGGCAAAACTAAGGGCTGGTATGATCGTTTTCGGGGTAGAGTGATGTTCCCTATCCGTAACGTTTCAGGGGCTACAGTGGGCTATTCTGGGCGAATTATGCCATCTTTAGTGGACCCAAGTGTTGCCCAAGGGAAATATGTGAATACTCCAGAGACCAGTCTTTATCATAAGTCTAAAATTCTTTTTGGATATGATACTGCTAAGAAAAAAATGCAGGAGACAAAATCCGTGGTGGTTGTAGAAGGTCAGATGGATTTATGTATGAGTTATCAAGCAGGTATTCATAATACTGTCGCAGTATCAGGTACTGCCTTTACAGATGAACATATACATCTTATAAAAAGATTTTGTGATACTGTAGTACTTTCATTTGATACAGATCAAGCAGGACAAAATGCTCTTAAGAAAACTGCATTACTTTGTCTTGTTGGTGGACTTGATGTGTATGTAGTTGGAGACATTGGCACAAAAGACCCAGCGGATTTAATTCGTGAAGATGCTTCAAAGTGGGTGCATGCAGTGGAAAAGAAGCGACATGTGATTGAAGTCATGCTTCAGAATGTAATGAATAGAGAAGGTGACGAAAGAATTCGTAATCAAAAAATAGTAAGTGAGGTATTGCCGTTTGTTCGTGCAGTACAGTCTCCAGTAGATAGAGCACATTTTATAAAAGTCATCTCTGAAAAGTTGGGTATTCCACAAAACACTTTAACAGAAGAATTATCTCGTGGAGTAACATTTGAATCTTCATATACACCGGACGTTGAAAAACCCAACTCTCTTTCTAGTAAAGATCGTCTCACTCGTGAAATCATTGCATATGCAACTCTTATGAATAAACTAGATGATGATAAGTTTATTGCTCTTAATTTAGATAAGGATCTTTTTCCGGATGCGATAATTCAAGAGGAGATGTTTAACATAGAGAATAAAGTTATAACAAATAAGGATAAATATTTTGAAGATCTGATAATTGCGTATAAAAAAGAAATGCACAAAGAGGAGCTTATGAATCTACAAAAAAAGTTTAGGACAGATGGCGCTGATCATGAGGCAATCTTAAAGGAGATTCATGAGCATGTGAAAAAGGGTTATTAGTTTTACTCTCCACAGGTATCACAAGATTGCCACTACACAAAGTGGATAAAGTATGTTAGAGTATTCGGTACGTCCTTATGGCGAAAAAAGTTACTTCAAAAAGAAAAATAGGTAAAAACAAAAAAACAGCTAAAACTGTTTCAAAAAAGACCACTGTCAAAAAAAGCACTAATAAAAAAGTAGCTTCAAAAAAGAAGAACGTAAAGCCAGTTAAGAAAACTCTAAATAAGAAAAGTGCAAAGAAGGTTTCTAAAGTATCAAAAGTTTCTAGCAAAAAGAAAAATATAAAGAGACCAGCTCCAAAGATGGATGCAAAGCCAAAGTATAAACCAAAGGCTTTCACTATCAAGACAGGTCCGACAAAGGTTCGTCATGAAGTAAAGACGAAGAAGATTCTTACTCGTGAGCAGAATGAAGAAGAATTGTTAGCAAAAGGAAAAGAAAGAGGATTTATTACGTACGATGAAATCATACGCTATTTCCCTACGATTGAAACGGATATTCTTTTTCTAGAAGAATTGTATGAGAAGATGTCAGCTGCGAATATCGACGTACTTGAAGGTGGAAATCTTCTTGATATGGATGATGATTTAAATAAGTTGGCTGGAAGTGAGAATACTCATGACAGTATTCAAATGTATCTACGCGAAATCGGACAGTACCCACTTATTTCCGGTGAGAATGAAAGAGAACTTGCTCGTCGTATTGAAAAGGGAGATGTAGAAGCAGGAACTCTTCTTGCAAAGGCAAACCTTCGTCTTGTGGTGTCTATTGCGAAGAAGTACGTTGGACGTTCTTCTGATTTAACATTGCTCGATTTAATTCAAGAAGGAAATCTTGGTTTGTTTAAGGCAGTAGAAAAATTTGATTGGAATAAAGGGTTTAAGTTCTCTACTTATGCTACATGGTGGATTCGTCAGGCGATTACTCGCGCTTTAGCTGATCAGTCACGCACTATTCGTATTCCTGTTCACATGGTAGAAACAATCGCTAAGTATAAGCAAGTGGTACGTCGTTTGTCACAAGATCTAGGACGCGACCCTCTTGCTGAAGAAATCGCGACTGAAATGGGAGTGGATGTAGAAAAGATTCACATAATTGAAAATATAAATCAAGATACTGTTTCTCTTGAAAAGCCGATTGGAGATGACGATGATAAATCAACACTTGGGGAATTTATAGCTGATGATAAAATTCTCTCACCAGACGCTGAAGCATCACACAGAATATTGGCAGACCAAATAAATGAAATATTAGATGATCTTTCACCAAAAGAAAGAAAGATTGTAGAAATGCGAAATGGATTAGGGGAGTACGATGGTGTAATGCACACACTTGAAGAAGTGGGAGCAGAATTTGGAGTTACTCGTGAACGTATTCGTCAGATTGAAGCGAAGGTGCATGAGAAAATTCGTTCTCATGAGAAATCAGAGAGATTAAGAAACTACTAATTAAATTTTATTAGAGACAATGGAGAAATTTAATTTAGAAAAAGATAAATACATACTAAATAATTTACCATTTTCTTATTTCACCACTCAAATATATGCAGATTATAGCTGTTATGTATTTGAGCGCAACGGTGAGAGACTGTTAGTCTGGCAGGATATTCTATATCCGCATGAATTCCCATGCGTTTTTCCGCCTTCACAAGAAAGTAATTTTGAGAGATGTTCTATTACCTTTGCAGATGATGTTTTTTGTAAAAAGGTAGAAAAAGAATTTGAAGTCCTTCTAAAAAAATCTTCAGGTAGTGAATTTTTTTATGAGACATCTCATTTTACTGAACCTTCTGGATCAATAAGTAAGGATGTAAAATTATTTACGAAAAATTATCAATTTACTACTGCTAACGAATGTGACATTAATCTGGTTAAGGATTTTTATCATAAATGGAAGACACAAAAAGAAAGAGAAAACATATCTTTTGAAGATTCAGAGGAGTTTTTCTTTTTTTGTTTGGACAATTTAGATAAATATAAAGTTAAACAGGTTTATGTTTTTGTAGATGGAAAACTAGTAGGTTTAGCTTGGGGGGTAGAACATTCAGAAGATAAATGGGTAGGTTTACACTTAAAATTACTTTATGAATATAAAGGTCTAGGTAGATTTTTACATAACCAGAGAGCTTTGTTATTTAGTTCCTACAAAGATTTTACTTTAGGTACTGGCGCGAACGACAAAGGCATAGAAGATTTTAAGCATACATTAGGCCCTGTTTCTATTTTGGATTATTTTTACATTTTGATGGGTGAGCGTAAGAGATAATCTTATGAAATTTAAAATCGCTGTTGTACAGTTTAGGATAAAACAGTTTGATAAAGAAGATAATCTTAAAAGAATTGAGACTTTTATTAAATTAGCAAGTGAAAAGAAATCTAAAGTCATTTTATTCCCAGAAGATTTTATTTACGGGCCGATAGGTAAAAAAGAAAAATTTGTTGATTTCAAAGGAGAGCTTGTGAGTGTTTTTAAATCTTTAGCTAAGAAATATTCTATAGATATAGTAGCTGGTTCTATTATTGAGGGGGCTGAAGAAGGGTGGTATAACACTACTTATTATATAGATTCTAATGGAAAAGTTCTTGCTAAGTATAGGAAAATAAATCTTTGGATATACGAAAGAAAGAACATTAATCAAGGTAGAGATATAGTCGTATTTAAAACTTCTTACGGTAAGGTTGGGCTAATTAATTGTTGGGATTTGTCTTCACCAGAAATTGTTAGATCCGTTATGAAGAAAGGAGCAAGAGTTGTATTTTGTCCTAGTTATTGGTTAGAAAAGGATGCACGTTATGGACATAAATATGATGTCAAAGCTGTTGCAAAAGGAATAGACGCTTGGTGTGTAGCTAGAGCATTTGAGAACGGTATTATACTTGCATATTCAAACGGAGCTGGAGATTTTTCATTGGGTAAAAAATATAAAGATAAATTAGTCGGACACTCACAGATTGCAGTACCATTCAAAGGTTCAGTTTCTAAATTTGATCATAATGAGGAAGGAATGTTAATTCAAGAAGTTGATACAAAAATTTTAACAGATTCTGAGAGATCTTTTAACATAAAAAAAGATATTAAAAATAGAAAATATTTTGGGATTCTTAAATAGAATTATTTTTCCTTAAAACCCTTGCAAAATAAAGGAAAATATGGTATTGTGATTTTATGTTAATCGATCACGTAACTCTAAAAATAGAAGCAGGAAAAGGTGGGGATGGCGTAGTACGTTGGAGACGTGAGCACGGTATTCCTTTTGGAGGTCCTGCTGGTGGAGATGGTGGAAAAGGTGGAGATGTATATTTCCGCATTGTTCGTGATATTCAAGCATTGTCTATTTATAAACATAAAAAAGAATGGGAAGCACCCGCTGGTGTCGCTGGTCAAAAAAGAAGTATGCATGGAGCAAATGGAGATGATATGTATTTAGTTTTACCTGTTGGTTCTGTTGTATACAATCGTGAATATGATAAGAGTTATGAATTTACTGAAGAGGGAGATTTCTTAGTTCTTCGTGGTGGAAAAGGAGGACTCGGAAATGAACAATTTAAATCAGCTACAAATCGTGCACCAAAAGAATTTACAAAAGGTGAACGTGGAGAGTTTGCCACATTTGATGTTGAACTCAAACTTATTGCGGATGTTGGATTAATAGGATTACCAAATGCCGGGAAGTCATCATTACTAAATGCTCTTACTCGTGCAGGGGCTAAGATTGGAGATTATCCATTCACAACTATTGAACCAAACCTTGGCGCATATTTCGGATACGTACTTGCTGATATTCCTGGACTTATCGAAGGAGCAAGTGAAGGAAAAGGACTAGGGCATAAATTTCTTCGTCACATTACTCGTACAAGAGTTCTTGTGCATTTAGTATCTGCAGAAAATGAAAATGTAAAAGAAGTATATGAGACTATTCGTGCAGAGTTAGGAAAGTACGATAAAGAGTTATTGAAAAGAGAAGAAATAGTTGTGTTATCAAAAGTGGACACAGTGAGTGAATCTGAAGTAAAAGATAAATTAAAAATATTAAAGAAAGCTAGTGGGAAAGATGTCGCCGTACTTTCACTTTATCAAGATGAAACTGTAAAAGAATTCGGAGACATGCTAGTAAAGAAGCTAAAAGCTTAGTGCTCTAGTAGATTGTTTTTTTCTCCTGGTGTAAGTAATCCTACATGGTAGGCATCTAATCCCATACATAGAGATAGTGTGTATGCGACTGAGTTCGAATTTTCTGTACCTCCACGAATGTTTACTCCAAGCATTGGATATGGGAGATCTTTTTTATTTATTTTTGGAACACAACTTCGAGCCATATCCCAAAGCGTTTGCATATCGTATTTGTTTCCTTCTGAAAGGATTTTTCCTGGAAATTTTTTTTCTGATAGATAATAACGAGGACCATTGAACTCCCAGACTTTTAATTCATCTGTAGATTTTGTACCGACATATTTCCATTCTCCAGTAGAAATATCAGTAGCTAGACCATGTAACTCAGATACTATTTCACCATCAGGATTTCTAAGTGCTAGATAGTTGTGTCCTGCAAAACCAAATAGAAGTGGGTGCTGCATTATTTGGATACTCCATTCTCCTTTGGATGCCTTTGGTATTGGGCGAATTATTGGGTTGTGAGTTATGCCGTAGATAAATAATATAAAGATAAAAGACCAAAATAAATCTTTTATAAATCTATTAGTGAATAACATTACTTAAGTATATCAAGAGATGTCTACTTAAGTGCTTCTTTCAACAGTTCTTGGAATAGACTAGGATTCCCATTTCCTTTTGATTTCTTCATACATTGTCCTACGAAATACATAAACATAGCTTCTTTTCCAGATTTGTAATCAGCGACTTGAGTAGGGGATTCAGAGATAACTTCCTCTACAATCTTTTTGAGAGCCTCAGTGTCATTTGTTTGTATTAAATTATTTTTCTCTGCATAGTCTCTCGGGTCCTGATCTTCTTTCATAATTACAGCGAGAATATCTTTTGTACCACGTGACGAGAGTTCACCTTTTATATTCATGCCTATGAGTTTTGCAAAGTTAGAAGATGATGGAAGTCTTAATGATTCATCTTTAGCTAAGAGTCCAAGAGTATCGCTTAGAAGATAATTCGCTACTAGTACAGAATTGTTTTCTCCTACAGAAGATAATATTGAATCGTAGTAGGTTCCCATATTAACATCATCAATTAATATATCTACGTAATTTGATTGCAGGTTATATTTAGAATATCTTTCTTTACGGGCAGATGGTAATTCTGGAAGAGAACTTTTTATTTCATCTATATTAAATAGTTTGTGAAGATATAACTTTGGTAAATCTGGGTCTGGAAAATATCTGTAGTCGTGTGCATTTTCTTTTTTACGCTGTGAAAATGTCGCTTGTTTTCCTTCATCCCATCCACGCGTTTCTTGCACTATTTTTTCTCCTTTTTCACAGGCCTCTATGTGGCGAGCCACTTCATAATTTATCGCACCGAATACTGATGCGAAGGAATTTATGTTTTTTACTTCACATTTTGTACCGAATTTACTTGGATCTTTTGAAACAGAAATATTGGCCTCGATTCTCATTTGTCCCATTTCCATATTTGCTTCACTTACTCCTGTGTAGCGAAGTATTCTTTGTAATTCACGAGCAAAGGCTACTGCTTCTTCTGCAGAATGAATCACGGGTTCTGTAACTAATTCCATAAGTGGAACACCAGCACGGTTATAATCGACAAGAGTGTAACCTTCGTTATCATGGGAAGATTTAGCAGTATCTTCTTCTAGGTGAATACGTGTGAGATCTTTTCCATTTACCTTTCCACCAACTACGATAGGTAATTTGTACTGTGATATTTGATATCCCTTTGGAATGTCTGGATAGAAATAATTCTTACGATCAAATTCAGTAAAGTCAGCGATAGTACCATTTACTGCACATCCCACAGTTATCACTTTTTTTATCGCTTTATGATTAGCAACTGGAAGAGTCCCAGGGTGAGCCATACAAACCTCGCAGATATTTTGGTTTGGTTTTTTCTCGTATGGGTCGTTTTTACAGCCACACCACATCTTACTGTTTGTGTGAAGTTCGGCATGTATTTCGAGGCCTATAGTTGTTATATAGTCAGACATTACAAGCAATTATAGCAAAAAAAACAGCCGGACGCATGTGCGCCGGCCCATCGGTCAGATATCAAAGTAGGGGAATGTATCCCATCTTTTATATCTCAACCAGAATACGATAGCCGTCGGGTATTGGCTACGTCTTATGATTGAATCTATCTGATCTCGATAGAGCTCCCTGAAAGCGTTTGATCTTTCATAAGCCCCATATTTTTCTTTGTTTAGGTACCTCGCTAGCGCTATCACACGGATAGGGTTGTATGCTAGGTTCCCCTTGTTCAGATCTTTGAATTCTACGATGTGGATATCCATTGATTGATACCTATCTATTTTTTTTGCTTCTTGTGCAATCATGGTATCCAAATCATTATTTATACTCACCACTCGCAAAAAAAGAATCGAGGTAAGTATAAATATGATCAGAAGTACTCTTTTGAAAATCTTCATCTTCTCTCCTGCGAGTTCATTTAGGCGAAATGCCTTTCAATCAGTATTATGATACAAAAAGTGTCACTTGTCAATTATTTAAATGATTTCTGCAATCTTTCTATATTTTTGATTCCAAGTATCTTGGCGTTTCGCATATTGCATACTTTTAGTTATGATTTCTTGTTTCATTTCTTCTTCACTTATTTTCCCTTCTAAAAATTTTGATATTGCTACATATTCTAGGCCGAACTTTTTCATATTCTCTGATTTGTACCCTTTCTTTATTAGATTTTTAACTTCATCTATCATTCCGATTTTAAGACGCTTATGAAGACGCGCAGTTACACGCTCACGGATTTCTTTACGGGTAGGACTTAGAAGGTATATTTTTGTCTTATAGATAAATTTAGGGATTTCTTGAGTTGGAACTTTACCAAGAGATTCGATTATTTCAAGAGCACGAATTATTCGTACACGATTATGCTTATCTATTTCTTTTCCTCGACGAGAATCTTTCTTGCAAAGTAATTCATATAATTCACTAGTTGTTTTCTTTTCTAATTTTTCACGTAATTCTTTATTTGGTTTTACTTGCGGTATTGTTGTATTAAAAATAAGCGAATCGATGTACTGGCCTGTGCCACCACAAATGATCGGAGTTTTACCTCTGTGTATAATATTTTCTAAAATAGGTTGTGCGATATGTTTATATTCTGCTACAGAAAAAGTATCCTCGAGATTACATAAATCAAGCATGTAATGTTTTATGCCTTTCATTTCTTTTTTTGTAATTTTACCAGTACCAATATCTAGTCCTTTATATATTTGGCGAGAGTCAGCACTTATAATCTCACCATTATTTTTTATCGCTAAATCAACAGCAAAATCACTTTTACCACTTGCAGTCGGTCCTACTATGACTATGACTTCTCCTTTATTCATACATGATACACTACCATATATGTTGATTCTCTACACGAAAGATAATTGTGTATATTGTGATAAAGTAAAAAAAGTTTTTTCAGAGCGTTCTATTAAATATGAAGAAAGGAATATTAAAAATCCAGACTATTTGAAAGAAGTACAAGCATATAATGCAAGAACAATGCCTTTTATGGTGGATACATCATCAAATACTACAATCGGGGAATCAGATGACATTATTGATTACGCAAGTGAGTATGCTTTTTAGAATATAAAAGGCGCGCTAGAATCTCATGAGTGAGTTCTACACGCGCCATTGTGAACGGGTAGCCGTCTTAGGCCGGAGTTGTTCTTGTAACTGCCATCACCCTTGCGGCCATCGGCCGGAGGTTATCGCGACCGGCGTCGGTGAGTGCAAGGATCTTTCCCTTCATCGCCAACCAACCAGCCTTGAGCCATTCATCGACGCATTTGCGCATTTGCTTGTACGTCAGGCCCTGATTCTTTATCAGCTTTTTCACTTCGAAGATTTGCTTCTTTGCCGATTCGGCGATTTTTTCTGCAGTGATCAGACAATATGCCACTGCATCAGCGATCGTGAAATCTTTGTACTCCCTAGATTTTCGTCTGCCGTTGCCGTGTTTCTTGGCCATTTTTGAAGCTCCCATGTTTCCCTTCCTGCCAATCAGAAAGGTAGGATTTTATACTACTACTAATATTTGTTTTCGTAAAGAGTATAGTGAGATTTTTTTATAAAAAATTTAGGCGACCAATTTATTTATGGCCGCCTTACTTCAAGACTTCGTAGAATCATTCGATTCTTATTCTTTTTACTTGATCTCCACGACAAGGGTCGATGTACCGAGTCGGTTGAATGATTCCAAAATCTGGAAATTCTCGCGGCATGATTTTTGCATGTGCCATACGCGACTCTCCTTCGTAACATGCGAAGATCAACTCGTCATTAAATTCTGATTTATTTGACTTGTCGATTGACACGACCTGGCAGTCCTCGATGAGGCCACTTTCCGGGTCTGGAAAGACTTCTTCATTCCTTGGATGGATACAAAGAGGAAAGAGGTACTGAAGGTCATTATTTTTTAAGGTTATGTTTTTTATTTCATTACCTCTCACTTCGCCAAACCAGCGTACGTAGACTTGGACGCCTTCTCCCTTTTTTAGATCTGCGACGATAATTTTCGGTATCCGTACGTTGAGAATCCAATAGAGAGGTCTTGGTATTGGTCCGTAGTTTATTGTTGTATCAACGGTAAGATCAGGGCCTTTAGTTAGAATCATTTTAATTCCTCTAGTGGTTTATGTGGTAAGAACAAAAGTGTTTAATAGCATACTGTCATATTAAGATTTTTTTTGCAATTATGTTAGTATTCTTGTATTGCCGGAGTGGCGGAATGGTAGACGCGCACGACTCAAAATCGTGTATCGCAAGGTGTGGAGGTTCAAGTCCTCTCTCCGGCACAAAAATAGCCAAGCGTTTTTTTGGACGGAGAAGAAAGTGAACTGCTTCACTTTCGTGAGGACTTGAATAAGGGTCGCGAAACTACTTCGAGCGAAGCGAGGTAGTTTTGTGACCAAGTCTCTCTTCCGGCACAAATATTTTCGCATGTTATACTTTTTATATCATAAAGAGTATGGGACAAATTGAAAGCAACATTTTTTATATTGAAACAGATAAAATCGTACCAAATCCGTATCAACCTCGTCGTGAGTTTGATCAAGATAGATTAAAAGAATTATCTGATAGTATTCGTCAGTACGGCGTACTTCAACCACTCGTAGTTTCGCGTCAGGAGACAGTACTTGATAATGGTGGTGTAAAAGTAGAATATGAATTAATTGCTGGAGAGCGTCGTTTGCGAGCATCTCGTCTTGCAGGGCTTACACAAGTGCCAGTAGTTGTGCGTACGGGGGATGATAGTCGAGCAAAGTTAGAACTCGCGATAATAGAAAATCTTCAACGTGAAGATTTGAACGCTGTAGAGCGTGCACAATCATTTCAGAGATTAGCGGATGAATTTAAACTTACTTGGGCAGATGTTGGTAGAAAAGTAGGAAAGTCACGCGAATATGTTTCAAATACAGTTCGTATTTTAATGCTTCCACAAGATATCTTGGATGCGCTCTCAAAAGGACAAATTAGTGAAGGTCATACTCGTCCACTTCTAATGCTTATAGATAGACCACAAGAACAGACTACTTTATTTAAAGAAATGATGGTGAGAAAGATGACAGTACGCGAAGCAGAAAGTATCGCACGAAGAATAGCATTTGAAAAAGTACGTAAGAAGGATTTCTTTATGACGCCAGAAGTGGTAGATATGGAAGAAAAATTGGCCGAGACACTCGGTACTCGTGTACAAATAGAACCACGTGAGCGTGGTGGACGTATTTGGATTGATTATTTTTCTCATGAAGAATTGCTTGCTCTTTCTGTTGCGATTAGAAAAGCGGGGGAAAATAAAACTCACAAAGGAATGTTTGATACTATAAAAGATGAAGACATGGAAACACTTCGTGAGAAAAATGAAAGCCCACGACATATAGAACCAGTTACAGAGTTTACACATTTAGCACAGAATGAAAGCGATGTTGAAAAACAAGAAAATGAATTACTTGATGATAGATCTTTATCTGAAGTAAAAGCTGAAGAGCAAAATGATGACCTTTATAACGTAAAAAATTTCGCTCTTTAATTTTTGCAGTTTATTTTTAAATTGTTTTATATACGCGAAGCATAGGAATTTTTAGAAAGAAATGTACACATTAGTACATTGACTGATAAAAATTCCGTAGCGACAAAGTAGATAGAATAATTTTAAATTAAACTTATCTAGTAAGTAGTTTTTCGAGTGTACTTCCGTGTTCCTTAATATAATTTCTGATATGACGTTTTGCAAGTGTTGTGCGAGCCATGTCTATCCATTTTCTTTTTGGTGAAGCACTTTCTTTTGTTTCTATTTCTACTACATCTCTATTTTGTAATTTTGTATCAAGAGGAACGAGTTTTCCATTCACTTTTGCACCAGATGTGTGATCTCCAATATCTGAGTGAACAGCATATGCGAAATCAATAGGTGTGGAACCTTCTGGTAGATCTATCACATCTCCTTGTGGAGTAAGTACGAATACACGATTTTCAAAGAAGTCAGACTTGAGGTTTTTCATGAATTCCTTGTGCTGATCTACATCTTGTTGCCATTCAAGTAATTCTTTTGTCCATCCAGTTTTTCTTTTTACCTCTTCTTTGTTTGCGCGTTTTCCTAGTTCTTTATATGTTAAGTGGCTTGCGATACCATATTCTGCTTCTCGATGCATTTCTGGTGTGCGGATTTGGATTTCAAGAGTGCTTCCATCACCAGAGAATATTGTTGTATGAAGTGAACGATATCCATTTGGTTTTGGTACGGCGACATAATCTTTGAATCTTCCTGGTACTGGACGATAAAGTCCATGAATTACACCAAGCGCTTGATAACAATGAGAGATAGAAGGTACGATAATACGTAGTGCGACCACATCATGCACTTTTGTCATATCCATTTTGTAACGCTTTAATTTTTGCCAGAGAGAATATAAGTGTTTTACTCGATAATCTATGCGTTCTATTTCGACATCAAATATTACAAGTTCTTCTTTTAGTTTTGTTACCACTTTTTCTAATTGATCATCAGAAATAGGACGCATACTCTCAAAGAGTTCTACAGTTTTTTTATAATCTTCCGGATAGACATATGGGAAAGATGCATCTTCTAATTGAGCTTTCAATCTTCCCATTCCAAGTCGGTCTGCAAGACGAGCGTGTATTTCGAGAGTTTCGAGTGCAATACGTTTTTGTTTTTCTGCTGGAACATATTGAAGTGTTTCTATATTGTGAAGTCTGTCGCAAAGTTTTATTACCACTACACGTATATCATCTGCCATCGCTACGAAAAATTTACGAAGTGATTCTACGTGGCGTTCTGCTCCTGAGTATTTTAGTTTTCCTAATTTGGTTACTCCTTCTACAAGTTTGGTTATGTGTTCACCGAATTCTTTTGTCATCTCTTCATTTGTAACAGGTGTATCTTCTAGTACGTCATGCATTATTCCAGCTGCGATAGTATCTACGTCCATCTTTAATGTAGCAAGGTTTATTCCAGTACAAAATACGTGATTATAGTATGGTTCACCAGATCTTCGTAGTTGGCCTTCGTGAGCTTTCTTTGCAAAATCACAAGCGCGATTT
>JAHFND010000036.1 GCA_023267475.1 bacterium
GAATAAACACGAATTCCGTATTTTGATAGTTCTTCTTTGAACATAACCAACATTCCTTGTAAGGCATATTTAGCAGGGATATATGCACCAAGAGACTGAGCTTCTTCTTTTAAGAGTACGCCGATAGTCGTTATTCCAATGATAATTCCTTCTTTATTTTCTTTTAACCGTTTAGCACAAGCTGAAATAAAATTAAATCCGATGAGTGCATTACCCTCGAATTGCTCTTTTAGGTCTTCTATCGAAGAAAGATAAAGTTGTTTTCTTTTTGGTCTGATTCCTGCTGCGTGGACGCAGGCATACAATGGACCCATTTCTTTTTCTATAATATTAATTGTACTTTCTATTTCATTATAATTTCTTAAGTCACACTTGTAGGCTTTGTGTGGATTATTTCCAAGTTTGGTTAGCAATTCCTTCACTTCAGATTCTTTTGATGAATTATACAAAATTGCCACTGACATGCCGTCTTTTGCTAGTTGTGATGCAATAGCAGAACCCACATATCCAGTACCACCAGATACGACGGCTATTTTTTTTGCTATTGATGTGTTCATTTTGAAAAACAGTGGACGTTATTTTTTCTTACTATCGACGATCTTTTTTATCTCACCTAGAGTTTCAGAGTCCATAACTTCATTCATAGAAAAAGTCATATTAAACTCTTTTTCCAATTCTCCTATAAATAGTAAGTAGTTCATTGAATCCCAACCAGGGATGTCTTTTGGGGATAGTTCGTCTCGTATCTCTTTTTCATCAATATGAAAGATTTCAGAAACGATAGAATTAAAGGTTTTCATGATAAATATGGCTTAATATACTGATAATATTATCACAGATTTCAGGTTTTAGTTCTCGATTACTTTTATATGAGAGTGGTCGGTATTTTCATCTTCTACACTAGCTACTTTATTCTTGAAGTTTTTTTCTACGAATTCTTTTGCGGGGGTATTCTTTGGAGAATCTTCAAATAGTATTTCTATTTTTTTGGCCCCATCTTTCATGGCTTCCTTTTTAATGTAAGATAAGAAAGCATCTTCTACATTACGTCCAAATACTCTACAACTCATAAGCATTGAGTTTATTTTCCATGTGTCGCCGATTTTTTCAACTAGAGCAAAGATTATTATTCCATAATCTCCAAACTTATCTAACAATTTACCATAAAATACATGATGGTCTTTACTCTTTACAAATTCTTCCACCTCTTTTTCTGTATATGGAGTTTTAAGTGTATTGAATTGGTTTGTTTTTTCAGTTAATTGAGAGAGGCGAGGAATATTATTTTTATCATCCTTGTATACAAGTAGTTCGAGATTTAATTCTTTCAAAAAATCTTTTTTATTCTCATAATTTTTTTCCTCCTCCTTTCTCAATCTTTCGGTTACGTATAGATTGCCTCGCATCTTGTCTTCATCTGTGATAACAGTGCTTTCGAAATAAGGAAGTGAGTTTAAAAAGCTAGCATATAACTTAGGGTCCGCTGGTAGTTCAGGGACTTCTACTTCAGGTACCATTGAGCGAACCATGGCGCGATTTGTTGGGTCGTCATCTAAGAACACCATAGAATCAAGTCCGATGTTTAGTTCCTTGGCAAGTTCTCTTATGTTTGTAGCTTTATCATTCCAATTTATACGTGAAGCAGCAAAATGGCTTTCCTTTAGAATCATATTTGGATGATTTCTTATGACGTTCAGTGCATCCTCAGGGTTGTTTCTACTATTTATAGCGAGAATTATTCCTCTGTGGTAATGATCTAGTATTGCTTGCTGAAATGCTATAAAACTATTACCCGGAGGGGTCAGTGACAGAGCAAGGTTTTCCATTCCATCTTCTCCTACTATTCCTCCCCAAAGTGTATTATCTAAATCTAAAACTAAGCATTTTTTCATCTTTCAATTTTAATCAAAAAACATTATAACTGCAAGCTGTTTTATTTTTGATGTGTTTCTATATTAATTCTGGTAGAATACCATTAATGAGTCGCTTAAGAGAGTTTTTAAATCGAAAAAAAGTGGTAGTTATGATTGCTTATGGTGGAGTAGGAGAATTTTTATTTCAACTTGATTTAGCCAAGCGTTTTGAAGATGTTGGTATTACTCCTATTATTCTTGCTAAGGGTAAGTATAGATTTTTTAATGATATTTTAAAGGAAGTGGAATCAGAGAGAATCTGTTTAGGAAATGGGCAAGGTTGGAGATATTTTGCTTATATGCCTTTAGTGTGGGGACTTTCTATATTTAGACAAGTAATTATAGTTAATTCTTTTAATTCTCTTTATTATAGATTGCCGACAAGAATGTTTTATGGAATATCAAAGTTGTTTACTGCAAGGGTAATTGTCTGTAAACACAAAGAAGAAAATTTACCTTATGAACAAATTATTTATAAAGATGAAATGGTTTGGGAAAGAAATAGTAGAATTATAGAATATATTACAGGAAAACATTTTGATAAGACTTTTCCAGTTTTAAAATTTAAATCATCTGCAAAGGGAGATGAGAAGTATATTCATATTCATCCAGTTGGTTCTATTCTCAAGAAATCTTATCCAGTAAAAAAATTAATTGAAGTTGTGAATGAATTACAAAAAGACAATAAAGTGGTAATTACACTTACTCCTTCTGAAGAAAAATGGTACGTGACAGATGAATTAAGAAATTTTGTTGAGAATAGTACCAATGTAGAGATGGTAATAAAATATTTTTCTATTAAAGAAATTGTTTCTTTAATTTCTAACGCTCAAGTTTTTTGTACTGTAAACACTGGTCTATTATGGCTATCACTTATGATAGGTCAGAAAGTAGTAGTGTGTGATTATTTTACAGATTATGAATGGAACCCTAAATATTATAATAATGTTGTAAGACTTTCACATGATTTTGATAAGGAAGGTAATGGACTTCATCATGTAGAAAAAGAGCATGAAGATGGAACATACTTTGAATCTATGTATTTGGTTACTCCAAATGAGGTATATGAGGCAATAAGCAAGATTATAAAATAAGGTATATAATATGGAAATGCAAAGAGTAACAGTCATAACACTGGTCTGTGGAGACAGATGGAAATTTTTGTCACAAGTAGTAGAGGCTGTAATGAAAGATGAGCATGTAATTAAAATGGTCATCGTAGATAATGCTTCATATAATAAGGAAGAACTAATAAGAGGACTAGAGAAATATGGTGACAGAATAGTGCTTTTACATCAAGAAAAAAATCTAGGGCCAGGTACAGGTTTTAACATTGGACTTAAATACGCAAGGGGAGTTGATTGTGAGTTTGTCTTTCTCTTAGATGATGATGAGATTCCAGAAGAAGGATTTGTTTCGAAATTTCTTGAAATAAAAAAATTGTTTGGAGAGAGGAAAGTAGTTCTTTTGTCTAATAAGGTAAATATCTTTGGTACGCAAAGAGTATTCTATGAGCCATGGGATAGAAGTAAAATTAGATATGGTGTCTTTTTTGAGGTCTTTAGTTTTTCTAAGGTGTTAAACTTCTTTCGGTTATTATTGGGTATAAATAAAAAGACGTATTCAGTTGATGAATCCCAATTTACACCATTAGTCCCAGTAGAGTCTTTTGCATATGGAGGTGCTTTTATTCCTATAGAAGCAGTAAGAGAAAACCCTTTACCAGATACCACATTTAGAATGTATGGTGATGATGGTGAGTATTCATGGTCTATGTTTAAACTCGGGTATGTTCCTTATCTATGTTATTCTCCTAAACTTTATGATATTGATTTATCTGTGGGCGCT
>JAHFND010000037.1 GCA_023267475.1 bacterium
GTATCCTCCACAAGAAGATGGCATAGAGGCAGGTGTCTTAGATGGGAAAAGTCTGCTTGTCAGCACACCTACAGCAAGTGGAAAAACCTTGATTGCCTTACTTGCCATCATTAATCATCTTTACAATAAAAAAGGGAAGATAGTATATCTAAGTCCACTTAAAGCACTAGCTTCGGAAAAATTTTCTGAATTT
Source organism: bacterium (assembly GCA_023267475.1). Classification (GTDB taxonomy): domain Bacteria; phylum Patescibacteriota; class Minisyncoccia; order Phycocordibacterales; family UBA5272; genus UBA11704. The sequence goes on from JAHFND010000037.1 coordinate 194, forward strand.
AAAAAACTAGAATCCATAGATTTTGGAAGAAAGATAAAGGTACACATATCAACAGGAGATTACGACGCTACAGACAAAAATCTTGAAAAATCTGACATAGTCGTTCTCACAAATGAAAAAATGGACTCCGTTATTCGCCATGGGGTTGAGTGGGTTGATGATATTGCTCTAGTAATAGCTGATGAAGTACATCTTCTAGGAGATGAAGAAAGGGGACCAACTCTTGAAATCATACTGACAAAAATGAAATTGTTACAAAAAAAGCCACAGATTCTTGCGTTGAGTGCTACAGTAACAAATGCTATCGAAATCTCATCTTGGCTTGGCTGTGATTTGGTTGAAAGTGATTGGAGACCTGTACCCCTATGGGAAGGTGTTTACGAAGGTGGTACTGTTACTATGAAAAATGGAAGAAACTTTGAGGTTGAAACAAGCTTACGCGGTCCTCCAGTGGATCTAGGAATAGACTCACTAAAAAGTGGAGGTCAAGCGATTCTTTTTGCCGAAACTAGAGCCCGATCCGTATCTCTTGCCGCAAAAGCTGCTGATGTTGTAGGTAACAGTCTTGTAGAGGAAGAAAAAAAGGAGCTTGATAAAGCCTCCAAGAAAATATTGGACTACAACGAGCATACGGATCTCATAAAAAACCTGGCAGCTTTAGTTAAGAAAGGCGTAGCATTTCATCATGCAGGTCTTAATCAAAGCTGTCGCGAGATAGTAGAATCGGAATTCCGAAATGGTAAAATAAAATTACTTGCGGCCACTCCAACGCTGGCTGCAGGAGTTAATCTTCCAGCAAGACGCGTTGTCATATCTAATATTAGCAGATATGACGCAAAATTTGGAGCTAACAAACCCATCAGTGTTCTAGAATACAAACAACTTTGTGGAAGAGCAGGAAGACCGCAGTATGATTCGTTTGGTGAGGCAATAATTGTGGGAAACTCAAATGGTGCCGAACTCATCGATTATTATGTTAATGGTAAACCAGAACCAATCTTGTCTCAACTCACTAATGAAAGAGCACTTAGAACACATATTCTAAGCTTGATTTCCACACAACCTGCCATTAAGAAAAACGGAATGCTAGATTTCTTTACAGAAACCCTAGCCGGTTCTCATATAAGAAAAAGTACGATGAAATTCAAAATACAAATCACTCTTGATTATCTTAACTTAGAAGGATTAATCATCGAAAAAGGGGAAAGGTTTGTAGCAACAGAATTTGGAAAAAAGACTTCTATGCTATACATTGATCCACTAACTGCTGTCTACTTTAGAAAGGCCTTGCAAAAGACTTCCAAAGGTAGAAAACACACTCTTGGATTTTTACACCTGATAACAAACTCAGAAGACTTCTTTCCTAAATTTTCCTTACGAAATAAAGACTACGAGACAGTAGGAACACTGCTAGAGAATAATGTTTCAGAGCTCATTGAAAATATTTCAGAGTATGACTGTTCACGAAGTCTACTTGCTATGCATTCGTGGATAAACGAGTCAAGCGAGATATCACTTTCAGATAATCTGGGAATAGAGTCTGGTGATATGCACAGGATGACAGACAATGCTGATTGGCTTACATATTCACTATACGAACTTGCAAAGCTAGAGAAACGTGATAACCTCCTAGATGAACTAAGTGTATTAAGACAGAGAATAGCATACGGAATAAAGGAAGAACTTGTCGACCTGGTAAAGATAAGAGGTATAGGCAGGATACGTGCAAGATCACTCTATAAAAATGAGATAAAGAATCTTCATGATTTGTCCGAAATATCACTGGACAATCTAGCAAAAATTGAAAAAATAGGTCTATCGATTGCGGAAAATATAAAGACACAACTAAAAAAGGTATCATAATGCCGGACAGAATAATTCCAGCTATACTGGTCTCGGCTATTGCATTTTTTTCAGTTTACATAAGCGTTCCTTTTCTTATAAAAGTTCTAGAAAGAAAAAATCTCACAGTTAGAGATTATAATAAACTCAACGGACAGATGGTGCCAAGACCTGGCGGTCCATCTATTATTATGGGAATTATAGCGTCTGAACTTGTACTATACTCCTTTTTTCCTAAAGTAGAGATAATAGCAATTCTTGCAACAACATCTATTGCCTTTCTAGTTGGTATGCTAGATGACAGGAAAACTCGCGGAGGTTGGTTCAAGCCGTTGGGTCTTGCTGTAGCAACAATACCAATTATTTTGCTTGGTGCTTACCAGCCAACTCTTTCTTTCCCTATCATTGGTCACGCGACCATTCCCCTGCTATCCATTCCAATAATTATTTTCATAATACCGATTACTGGTAATACAGTTAACTCAATAGATGTTCTAAATGGAGTAGCAAGTGGTTTTATGGTAATTGCAGGATGCGCAATCACCTTATCACTTTTAATTACACAAAATTATGAAATTGCGATCGCAAGCCTTCCTTTAATATTCGTCTCTCTTGCTTTTTACAAGTATCATAAATTTCCTAGCAGAATATTTCCAGGTGATTCTGGCGCTTTAACCCTCGGATCCATGTATGGTGTAATTGCAATAGTGGGCCATATAGAGATAATAGCCGCCGTCGCAATTTTACCGGCGATTGTAAATTCATTTCTATTCTTATCAAGCATGAAACGAATAGTAGAACATAGACAAATAAAAAATCCTGTTACCCATACAGAAGACTATAAACTTACAGCTACATCAGAAAAGGATGCACCTGTTACTCTTGTGAGGCTAATCGTAGCGAAATGCCCAATGACAGAAAAGGAAATTGGATTTTTCATCTTTAAACTAACTCTCTTTTCTGCATTTTTAGCAATTATTACTGCCATTATGACGGTCGTGAAGATATGAAGGGCCCACAAATTTTTTTGTTCATTTTTATAATGTGGATTTTAATAATTGCGGGCTGTGTATTATTGGTTACAATTTCAGAATCAATAAAGATACAGGGTTATCTAACACTAGAACCTCCATTATTTTATTCCTCTATAGTAAAGGCAATTATTGCTATAACATTTGTAGCAATTTGGATATATGTTCTTTCAAAAATAAAGAATTGGATCTTTCATAGACAGATTAAGCATTAACTTTTTTCCCACACTATCTTCTTTTTATCATACTCTTTTCTTGAATATCTGCGCTTGGCAGGAACACCCATCACAACGACATTTGAAGGAACATTTTTTGTGACTACTGCGCCCATGGCTACGACGCTATTCTTGCCAATAGTTACTCCTGCCCTAATTACTGCTCTAGAACCTATGATCACTCCATCCTCTATTATGACACCTACGAGCTTCGTGCTTGGAGGATATGGATCATTTGTAAGGGCCGCTGCAGGACCGATAAAGACATTTTTTCCTATGCGTGAAAGGGGAGGAATGTAGACCATTCCCTCTATCATGGTATTTTTTCCTATCT
>JAHFND010000010.1 GCA_023267475.1 bacterium
CACAACTCTACATTAACTTTTCACTTCACAGTTATTCAGCAACAAATATGCTTCTCTTTATTCTCGTCCTTGTTACACTCGCACTCATAATCTACCACTCACGACCACAGTTTAGATAAAATCTTTTCGTAGGTAATTCAGTTATGAAAGATAAAATACTTAACCTACAATCAACCATAACAGACCTCGGAGGTCGTATAAATGAAGATCACAAAAATGGACTAAATCGTCTAGGTATTAATACTGTGAAAGATTTGCTTTATCACTTCCCTACAAGGTATGCAGATATGCGTGAGATAGCAGGTGCAAGCACTCTAGTAGTGGGACAGGCTGTAACTATCTATGGAGTGATGGAGAAGGTTTCAGTAAGAAGAAGTTTTAAAGGTCATATACCAATGACAGAAGCTCGTATAGCAGACAATACCGGCACTGTAAGATGCGTATGGTTCAACCAAGCATACATAGGGAAAATGTATCCAGATGGTACTAAAGTAAAGATATCAGGTGTGGTCCAATCAGACAAAAATGGTTTTCTGCTATCAAATCCTAATATAGAACGTGCGACTTCCACAATTCCAGAATCACAATCAGGATTATTTGCATCAAGTACTGACACAGAATTTTTAACTCCAGTTTATCGAGAAACAAAAGGAGTTACTTCACTTTATCTTTATACCCTCATTAAAAAATTAGTCCAAAGTAGCATACTAGATGAGATAATAGACCCAGTACCTAAACATATACTGGAAAAACTTCATCTGCCAATTTTAAAAGATGCTCTTCTTTATATCCATTTCCCAAAAAACGAAAACCTTACAATTGCAGCACGTAAGAGATTTGCTTTTGAAGAAATATTTTTCTTACAATTAAAACAATACCAAGAAAAAGTAGAAGCTAAACATTCTCTTGCTTATCCAATCACTTACAACAAAAAAGATATAGGAGATTTCATAAAATCATTTCCTTTTAAACCAACTAATGCTCAGTTAAATGCAATTGATTCAATCTTAAAAGATATAGCTCGTCGCGAACCAATGGGAAGACTGCTTGAAGGAGATGTAGGAAGTGGAAAAACTTTTGTCGCAGCTATTGTTTCTTATGCGATATTAAATAATCTAGATAATAAAAATGATAAACGACTACAAATCGCTTATATGGCGCCAACTGAGATACTAGCCAAACAACACTTCGAGAGTTTTATAAAATATTTTAAAGGAACAAATATAGAAATAGGATTACTCACAAGTAGTGGGTGTGCAAAGTTTCCAAGTAAGAGTAATCCTACTTCACATACAAGTATTTCTCGTACTCAACTAATCAAATGGCTAGAGAGTGGCCAAATATCTATAGTAATCGGCACACATGCACTCATTCAAAAGTCTATAAAATTTGAACGCCTTGCTCTTGTGATTATAGATGAACAACACCGTTTCGGAGTAAAACAAAGAAAAGCTCTTGCTCAAAGTAAAAAAGGTACAAAGGAGGAAAGCAAAGAACTCCCTCACCTTTTGTCTATGACTGCCACTCCTATTCCTCGTACACTCGCGCTTACTATTTTTGGTGACTTGGACATTACTGTGATTGATGCAATGCCACTCGAACGTAAAAAAATAATTACAGAAATTGTGCCAGCCACAAAACGCACAAAAATATATGAAGATATCCGTAAAGAATTACAGTCTGGTCGTCAGGTGTATGTGATTTGTCCACGTATTGATGAACAAGACGAAGAAGAAGCACAAAAAAGAACACTAAAAAGTGTAAAAGAAGAAGCCAAAAGATTATCTGAAGAAATATTCCCAGAGTTTATTGTAGATATTCTGCACAGCAAAATGAAGAAAGAAGAAAAAGAAGAAGTAATGCAAGATTTCTTAGATAAAAAATCTGACATTTTGGTTGCAACTTCTGTTATTGAAGTAGGAATCAATGTACCGAATGCTACGGTTATTGTAATAGAACACGCAGACAGATTCGGACTTGCACAGTTACACCAACTTCGTGGTCGTGTGGGTCGTAGAGAGTATCAATCTTACTGTTACTTGTTCACTGAAAGCAAAGGAGAAACAACAACAAAAAGATTAAAAGCTTTAGTCACTGCGAAAAATGGATTTGAACTTGCAGAACAAGATATGATGGCGCGAGGTATCGGAATGCTAATGGATGGTAAACAATGGGGAATAAGCGACCTGGCAATGGAAGCAATTAAGAATCCAAAACTTGTAGAAATTGCCCGCGATGAATCACGTGAACTACTTGATAAAGATCCGAAACTTACTAAATATCCATTATTAAAAGAGGTACTAGAAAAGCGTACGCAGGTACATATGGAATAAGTTTTATATTTCTGATATAGTTTAAAAACATTGCATCCGTAGCTCAGTTGGTAGAGCCGTCGTCTTATACACGACTGGTCCCTGGTTCGAGTCCAGGCGGATGCACTAAAAGTAACCTTTGTGCATTGCAGAAACACAACTGCTTGTGTTTCGTCTGGACGAGAAAGCCACAGGCATATTTTTGTAGCAACAAAAATGCCGAGGAGTGGCCGGCAAACTTTTTGAGTGGCGACGAAAAAAGATTTGTCGGAGAGATTCCAGGCGGATGCACAATAAATAGATACTGCGTGAAAAGTATTTACATAATTAAATAAAGTAGTAGTATAAATTACGGAGTCCTCGTGGTGAGGATTTTGTTGTCAAAACAAGAGGAGAATCAAGGATGAACAAAGAAAGCCAAGAACCCGAGTTCTCGGGTAAACCCACCTGCCCCAAGACGTGTGGCAGTAAAAGCTGTAAAGGTCGTGTGAAATTCAGCGACAACGGCGACAAGAAATGTCCTGGCATCGGTATCGGATGTGTCGGCGTTGCTTCCAAAAGCGATTGGGATTTTTCCCACGCTAACGAATGGCTGAAAACTGGCCACGGGGACAGAAGCTGGTTCAATGAAAAAACAATCACGAACAGGATGTCGGGCGGACATCTTTCAAGTCCCTGCCAATATTTCGTCCCGTGACAATGTACGTCATCGGGAAAGGCGGCCGTTAAAGGCCGCTTTTAATTTATATAACCCCTTCCTCTTTTCTCTTTGGCGTAATGCCGTGCGCAATTAATATCTTTTCAAATTCTTCACGTTCAATATTTTCTACACGCATTAATTCTTCCGCAATTACAATTAACACATCTCTCCTATCAAGAATTATTTTTCTTGCACGACCTAATGCTTCTTCCATAATTCTTTTTACTTCATCGTCAATCTTTTGACCATACATTTCACTATATTCTTTCTGAGCAAATACATTTCTATCAATTTCATCTGATAAGGCAACAGGTCCGAGTGTGCTCATACCATATTTTGTCACCATTTTACGTGCCATAGATGTCGCAACCTGAAGATCATTAGATGGACCAGTAGTGATATCTCCAAATATTTCTTTTTCTGCTACATAACCACCGAGTGACATTGCAATATCATCCAAGAATGTAGCACGACTCATAAGACGTCTTTCATCAAGTGGAAGTTTAAGGGTATACCCGCCTGCGTGACCTCTCGCGATTATAGATATCTTGTGCACTGGATCAGCATCAGGTAGACATGACGCGACGAGTGCATGTCCCGCTTCATGATACGCAGTAATTTTCTTTTCATGTGGAGTAAGCACATGACTTTTTCTTTCAGGGCCGAGCATCACTTTTTCTATTGAACGAATCAAATCAAACTGTGCGACAGACTTTCTTTCTTCACGTGCTGCAAGTATCGCTGCTTCATTCATAAGTGAATACAAATCTGCACCAGAAAACCCTGGAGTTCTTTCTGCTATTACTTTTAGATTTACATCTTCAGCGAGTGGCTTTGCTTTTACGTGTACTGCAAGTATCGCTTCGCGTTCACTTCTATCCGGTAAATCTAAAGTCACACGTCTATCAAATCTTCCTGGGCGAAGTAACGCCGGGTCTAAAACGTCTGGCCTATTTGTTGCTGCCATAACGATCAAATTTATACTTTGTTCGAACCCATCCATCTCAACAAGTATCTGATTAAGTGTCTGCTCTCTCCCCTCTCCTTGTCCTCCGATATTTGTAGAACGTGCGCGTCCTACTGCATCTATCTCATCAATAAAAATAATTGCAGGAGATGCTTTCTTTGCCATATCAAATAAATCTCGCACACGTGAAGCACCGACTCCTACAAACATTTCTTCAAATTCACTTCCTGATAAATGGAAAAATGGTACACCTGCTTCTCCTGCAACTGCACGTGCAAGTAATGTCTTTCCTGTTCCTGGTGCCCCCATCAAAAGTACACCCTTTGGAATTTGTGCTCCGATATCAATAAACTTTTTTGGATTTCTTAAAAACTCTACAATTTCTGCAAGTTCTTCTTTTGCTTCTTTTGCTCCGGCCACATCTTTAAACGTGACACGTTCTTTTGTATCATCTGGATGAATCACTTTCGCACGTGATTGCCCAAATGAAAGTGCTTGCATATTTGCCCCCTTTATACCGCGTGCCAACCACCAAATCATAAATGCTAAAAATAAAATTGGTAAAACAATTGGAATTACTGAACCCCAAAATGAAAGCCCTCTTTCTGAATTCACCATCACAGTGGTGGATGCAAGCGTAGAAGTACTAACTCCATAAGAACGAAGTGTTTCTAGTACTGATAAATTACTCTCTTTCAGACTTTGAATTTTAGTATTATCTTTTTTCGTTGCTGTAACACTGTCTCCTTCAATTGAAATAGAAGTAATTTGTTTTTGCATTACTAAAGATGCGAACTCTGAAAGAGGAATAGTAGGTGTAGATTTCTTTTTTTCTACAAATGAATACCCCCAAGTAAGCGCCATGAAAATAACAAGTGCTACTATCATCTGCTGTGAAAATCCACCGAGTTTTGCTAGTGGTGACTCCTTACCCACTTTATTTTTCTGCTTAGTTTGCTTTTGTTTTATTGCCATGGAGGTATTCTAGCACATGCTACAATTAAGGATAAACAACCATGAAACTAGTAGAAAATAAAAAATTGCATCTTACTTATACCATAGCTTCAACATTTGAAGCTGGTATTGAGCTGCTTGGTTTTGAAGTAAAAGCCTTACGTAAAAAACTTGGTAGCCTTGAAGGTGCGAAGATAATTGTGCGTGGTGGTGAAGCCTTTATTGTGGGTGCTTATATTCCACCTTACCAAGCTGGAAATACTCCAGCTTCATATGATCCGTATCGCACACGAAAATTATTATTGAACAAAGAAGAGATAGAAGAAATCTATGGACATGAGATATCCAAGACCTTGACATTACACCCATTTTCGTTGTATTCTAAGAATAACCTCATTAAATGTGAGGTCGCTGTTTGCAAAAAGAAAAACGTTCGTGACAAAAGAGAAGATATTAAAAAAGATATTACTCGTCGCGAGTTACGTGCAAATAGTTAGTTAAACTTGGGGGTGATCTTTGGCTTCGACAATAAGAATATGTTGTATGTGCTGTATCGAGATTCTTCTTTGACTCGTAAAACAAAGAAGACCCATGTTGCAAAAACAACTGGTAAGGCAATCCTTTCGCCATTCGCGACTGGACTTGTTCCAGCATTCGTCTAATTTAGACCTATCTGGTGTCCCTATTTATCGTATCTACGGATAGATTGCGGGCAATATAACAGTAGAGGTAGATTACTCTTTTGCATAAAAGATTAATCGAAAAATACATGCTATACATTTATTGTTTTCGTTTGTTTTTTATAATAAATGCGAAACAACTTAAGCAGACTACATACAGTAGACTCATGCATCATACCTTGTTACACGGCGGTTCGATTCCGCCCACCTCCACCAGAAATTGTGCTTTATAGCTATTTTTATGGTATTATTCCAGTATTAAATAACTTTGGCAGAAAAAGTAAACATCAATAATAATATTCGTTCACCTAAACTCCGTGTTATTGGACACAAAGGAGAGAACTTAGGCGTGATTACAAAAGAAGAGGCACTAGCTGCAGCAAAAGCTGTTTCTCTTGATTTAATAGAAGTATCACCTAATGCAGAACCACCAGTTGCTCGTATTGCTGATTATGGAAAATATACATATGAGACTTCAAAGAAGTTAAAAGAAGTTAAATCAAAAGCTCATATTGCAGAAACAAAAACAATACAATTAAGTGTTGAAATTGGTGAGAATGATTTAATGATAAAAGCAAAGAAAGCTGCAGAATGGATAAAAGAAGGTCATCGTGTAAAAATCGATCTCCAACTTAAAGGACGCACAAAATACTTGGATGAAAAATTCCTCCGTTCTAGAATGGACAGAATCTTAGCTATTATCCCTATTGAATACAAAATAGCTGAACCGCTTAAGAAGATTCCTAAGTCTATGATGATTGTTATAGAGAAGGCAAAATAACTTGAAACCGTAAGAGAAACGTGTTAGAATAGCGAAACTATCTGTAAGGATACGAAAAACGTATGAAGACAAACAAATCATTCCTAAAGCGTCTCAAAGTAACAAAGAACGGTAAAATCATTGGTCGTAAACCAGGATTAAACCACTTTAACGCAAAGACATCTCGCCGAAAGCAACTCTCAGGTAAGCGTGGCGCAGAATTTGTTATGACAGGAAAGGAAAAATCAAGATTCCTACCTGGCCTTCTATAATTCTTACGGAATCTTATTTATTTTAATTAAACTACTATGGCACGCGTAAAAAGAAGTAAAATAGCGATGAAGCATCGTCGCAATGTCTTAAAGCAAGCAAAAGGCTATCGTTTTGGTCGTAGTAAAAAAGAAATCGAAGCAAAGGTAGCACTTCGTAAAGCTGGAGCTTATGCATTCGCCCATCGAAAAGATAAGAAGACTGATATGCGTCGTCTTTTCACAACAAGACTAAATGCAGCGTTACGCGCAAATGGAATTATCTACAGTGTATTCATAGATAAGCTTGCAAAGAAAGGAATGACAATCAACCGAAAAATACTTTCAGAAATGGCATCAGAAAATCCAGATACATTTAATCGAATCGTAGAACAAGTAAAAGCTTAAATAAAAATATGGAAACGGCACCAAAAGGTGCCGTTTTTCATTTCGTTACAAACAACCACACGATAAACATCCATGTATACAACTTGGTGAAAGTGTACACAATGAGGAATATAGCGAAAAATATTTCCACTAATTCCGAGACAGTACTACCAAACACTGCGTAGACTGAAGTTACTGACAAGACTGCGCATATGATTGCGAGTCCGATATCTTCATACTCTTTCTTGGATAGACACCAAGATGAGAAGAGAGCAAACAGCGTAAGTACAGTGGCTGTAATATTTGCTGTATCTTGATCCATAATGGAACCTTTCACGGATTGAACAATTAAAGTAAAGATACTCCACTATCCTTGTGATGTCAAAGCAAGAATGGCGAAGCGCTGTGCGCTTCGCCATTTCATCCAAGCAACCTCATAATAATTCTGATGAGGAACGCTTTCCACTTTTCTCGACTGGCTTCCATATCTTTAGCCACCCGCAACTCCCTTTCCCTTCTGACTTCTTCGCTTGGCGTTAAGACCGCCAGGAAAAATGCACAAAGAAGGCAGATGACTATGAACGCAACCACAAGACCAAACTCCTGATAAGCGTACATGAAAGCTCCTTAATTTCTGACTTAATATATTATAACACTAAAAATAGTTGTAGTCAATACTACATTCTCATCCCCCTACTTCCATCTTCATCTTTTTCTTTTGCCATGGATATTAATTTTTGGACTAATACTTTTGGATCTTTTTCAAAAATAACGTTTGGATTCTCACGATTACCATTCTTTATAATATTTTGGATAACTTCATCTGTTGCCCACTCTCCGACTAGTACTCCAAGGGGCATATTTGCCTCCCAGGCCACTGTAAACTCATGAATAGTACCGATACGTCCACAGCCGATAATAACTGCATCAGATGACCTCACAAGCATCAAATCTCGCCCTGGAAAACCAAAGCCTGTATAAATCACAGTATCTAATGCTTTAAGTGGTAGACGATACACTTCTTCGTGTTCTTTCTTACTGGCTGCTGGAGATATTCCGAATGAATAACCCCCTGCTTCTTTTGCCCCTTCCGCTGCGTACATAGGAAATCCACTCGTCGCTCCAGTGATTATCTGAGCTCCTTGTCGCGCAATCTCGCGACCTATTTCTTTTGCAAGTGGAATAACTGAGGGGCCACAATGTGCAATTTCTGCTGCACCAGAGACACTGATAGTGATTCGTTCTGCTTTCATAAATATTAGTATATAGTCAGTAGTTACTAGTTACTAGTGGAAACATTACTCAAGTTCAATTACATCACCCATTTCTGGAACAGTTACTGGAAGTTGGTAAACTTCGTGTATTTTTTGCCCTAAATAATATGCACTCTTTGGTTCACCAAGTACTACTATTACTTTCTTTAAAGTTTTAGCCGTGGACTCCACAAACTTCACAAGATTATCAGAGTCTTTGTGTGCTGAAAATCCATGAATGTTTACAATCCTTGCATTTACTTGAACTGGTTGACCATTTATGAAAATTTCTTTTGCTTCATCTACAATTTTTCTACCTAAAGTATTTATGGCTTGATACCCTACGATTATGATCGTATTTTTTGGATCAGGTAAATATCTAGCTTCATGATGAACAATACGTCCTCCATTACTCATACCACTACCTGCAATAATAACTTTTGGACGAACATCTTGATTTATGAGTTTACTCTCCTCAGGTGAAGGAGTTTGTATTAAACCTTTAAAAGCAAAAATGTCATCTCCACTTTTTATAATCTTTTCTATATTTTCATTGAACCAACTTTCATATTTTTTATAAACCTTTGTGATGTTTATACCAAGTGGAGAATCAAGATACACAGGGACTGGAGGAATTTGATTTCCTTCTACTAATTCATTAAAAGCAAGTAACATTTCTTGAGTGCGTTCGATAGAGAAAGCTGGAATAAGTACAGTACCTCCTTTATTTATGGTTGAAGTAACTGCCTCTTTGAATATTTCTATACGCTTATCTTTATCTTTGTGATTTCTGTCGCCATACACACTTTCCATTACTAGATAATCAATACCGTGGAGTAAAGTTGTATCTCTCATAAGTGGAGAAGGCGTATTTCCAAGATCGCCAGTGAATACTAACTTCTTTCCCTTATATTCTATTTCTACAATAGACGCTCCCAAAATATGTCCCGCATCATGAAGAGTGATGATAGCGCTTGCATCATCTGTTTTAAAAACATGAGGCTTCTCATAAAGAAGTGTTGTATTCCACAAATGTAATGCCTGAAAGACATCCCTTTCTTCGTAGAGATTTTCTACCCCTTCATGTGCAGCTTCCTTACCCAAGACACCCATAGAATCAAGCATTATAAGTTCTGCTATCTCACGCGTAGGCTCCGTACTTATTATTTCTCCTTTAAAACCATCTCTTACAAGACGTGGAATACGTCCAACATGATCTAAATGTCCATGAGTCACAATTAATGCATCTATACTTTTTGTATCATAAGGAAATGGTTCACGATTAATAGGTAAAGAATATTTTTCTCCTTGCACTAAACCACAATCAATTAAAATTTTCTTTCCTCCAAACTCTACAAGGAAATTTGATCCAGTTGGCATTTGTGCGCCACCTGCAAAAGTGATCTTAAATGTAGACATACTATTTTTTTATAAAATGATAACCTATACTTGCTCCAATAATTCCATTAATAACATCTTTTACAGAATCTAATCTCCCTACCCAATCATAATATTCACTCTGACCTATTAGATATTCCCATAATTCCCAAGAGATAGCGGCTATCATGAGACTCCAGAATATCTTTTTATAAGAGATCTTAACTCCAAAATAAGAAAATATAGAAGAAGCAAACATCGCAACTCCAAACCCACCCAATATATGCATAGGAATATCCAACCACCAAAATTCATAAAATAGATACGTAGGAACAAAAACAAATTCTGTTATACAAAATAAAATTAATAGATACAAAGCTGAAATGAGAATCTTCTTCATAAAAAAAGTATACCACGATAAAATCCGCTCTTTCGAAGCGGATTTTATCGTGGGGGCTCAGGACATCTTCCTGATGTTTTATGTCAGGTGGGTAGAAAAACGGAGAGACCACAGTCTTTTCGCAATATTTCATAACCCAAAGATGTTTTATCCAGAAAAATACCTAAGCACCCTACAATCATTATATTCTTGGTAAGAAAAAAGTAAAGGTTCTTTTTTAAAATAACAAAATTCTTTTATTTTCACCTTTATATTTTTAGGCACACATAATTGCTCGGCTTCGCAATTTGCTCCCTCTCGCGCCGTCGCGCTCCGAGAGACCTAAAAATAGAAAGGTAGGAATTATTAAATTCTTTCTAAAATGACTGACTCATCTGCATCTGTTCTCTCTAATCTTTCACCTTGTTCTTTCATTTTTAAAATCAATTCTGATGGGGTCAACCATCTTATTTCACTAGATGCTTCTGGATCATTTCTATCTCTTTTTGATTCATCTAAAGATATAAAATCACACAAAAAATATAATGTGGTCTTCTCTATCATTTTTTCTTTTTTTGGAAAGTGAGAAACAATTGAACCAATGTATCTATTCAAAGTTGCCTCCATCCCAAACTCTTCCAATAATCCACGCTTTAAAGTTTCTTCAAGTGTTTCCCCAGGTTCTGGAGTTTCTCTCATTAATAAATAAAAATTTTCAAATTCTCCAAAACTCTTATGAAGAAATTTATCAAAATAATGACAACAAACTTCTCCTTTACTATTTTTAACTACTGCTCCCACTGAAAGATGGTAAGGATTCTCTGAAGTATGACCAAAATAATTATTGCTCATAATAAATACGAATATTATTCTAAGATACCGTCAAGATTTACATCGTAGAGCATTGCTTCTGTAACAAGACGATAATCACTTAATTCTTCTTTTGTAAACCAAATACCAATCTCACGAGCCATCGCACCTTCCCCATCTGCTGGATCAGTACAATGAATAATATTTCGCATTCCACGAGAATCATCAACATCACATAAATAATAAGAGTCTAATGCAAAATCTCCTCTGATTGTTCCTGTATCTGCTGTAGCTGGTTCTGTTCCACCTACTAATCTTTTAACAACTGCGGCTGCATTATTCCCTTCAAGAACCATTGAGACTATAGGGCCTGCACTCATAAATGATACAACTGCGCGGATAATATCTTTACCATATTCAATAGCCTCTTTATCGATTGTATGCCCAAGAGATTTTTTATTCTCAAGAATTCTCTCCCCTTTCTTTAAATACCAAGCATCATCTTTACTATAATGATCCCATAATTTCTTTTCATCAGCCATATGCATTTTCATCCCTACAATCTTAAGGCCAATGCGTTCAAAACGTTTAATGATGTCTCCAACTAGTCCACGCTGTACTGCGTCTGGTTTAAGGATTACGAATGTTCTTTCTTTTTTTGGATGTGATGTTTGTGACATGATTTTATTTCTTAGTTGCTAAACAATAGATTCTATACTAACAAAAAAGCATGAGTTTGCCAAAGGCAAACTCATGCTTTTTTGTATTGTAATTAGTGACTTACGTATGGAAGAAGTCCCATGAATCTCGCACGCTTAATAGCATTCGCAAGTGTTCGCTGATTCTTCGCAGTTAGTCCTGTCTTTCTACGATTAAGAATACGAGCATGAGGATTCACAAACTTCACGAGAATTTCTGTGTCCTTGTAGTCGATAAACTTAATATTGTTTTGGTTAAAATAATCTTGTTTTTTCATAGTTGTTTAATTTTAAAACGGTATATCATCAACGTTTATGTTGGAGTCACCATAATCGATTGTATCTAGGTCAGGCATTGTAGATGGGACAGGAGACGAAGCAACTGGAGATGATGGAGTAAATCCCTCTCCGCTTCCTCCTGATTTAGGTCCAAACTGGACACCATCAGCAATGATTTCTGTACGATACTTTTTCTCACCAGATGTTTTATCGTCCCATGAACGTGTTTGTATGCGTCCTTCTATCATCACACCTTGTCCTTTTTTAAGGTACTGAGCACTAGTCTCTGCTTGGCGACCGAATACTACAATGTTATGGAATTCTACCTGCTCTTTTTTGTTACCTGCTTGATCTTTGTATACACGATTAGTAGCTAGAGAGAATGTAGTCACTTTATTTCCATTAGGAAGTGACTTAAGTTCTGGATCGCGAGTAAGATTTCCGTACAAATATACTTTATTTAGATACATATAGTATAAGTGTAACGCTTATTCTTTTACTTCGCTAGCAACATCTTCTGGTAAAGCTTCGATAGCAACTTCTGGAATAATATCATCTGAAGTTGTATCTATCGTAGTGTCATCTTCGTTATTTACCAATGATTCTGCTTTGATAACTGGAGCACGCTTTGTAAATACAGTATTTTCACGAACTGTTTTTACAACTAAGAAGCGAACTACTTGTTCATCAAGCTTAAGACCTTTTTCAAGTTCTTTTACTTTACTTCCATCCATTTCGAATTTTATCCATCCGAAATATCCTTCATTAAAACGAACATTCACATTATTAACAACGCGAGTCATTTCATAGGCAAGTTCACGCATATACGGAACTTCTTCTGAGATGAAGTTACCTCCTAGGGTAACAATAGATTGCTTGATGGCGTTGGCTTTCTCAAGCGCCGTGTTTTCGTCAATCTTATTATCAAAGATAAAAGATATTTCGTATACACGACTATCTACTATGGTTTCATTATTTTCAGTCATAGAATCACACTCTACCACAAAATTAGTCAAAAGAAAAGAGCGGTCCGAAGACCGCCCCTTCACCAACTTCGCCCGATATTATTCAGGGCGAATGTATTTCGGATTCATCTGGCGAAGCCTGTTCATGGAGATCGAATCCCCCATCTTTCCGATCTCATCGACGATTTCTTCTGGTGGCTCGACAAATATCGCCACAATCTCCAGCTCATCATCTTCGCCTTCGAAGATGACCATGATGCGCTGACGGAAAGAGTCTCCGATCAACTTCAAGGGTTCATCCGGCGTGCCTAATTTTGCATTGAAGCCCTTCGCCGAGATACCGAAGAATCCCCTGGAAACCCCCGAGGAGTTTCCTACGGAAGTTACAAATCCATGTGCCTTATTCATCTTGAATCTCCCTTGTGTGTGTAAAAGCCTGACTAGTTTATACCACCTTTAATCGTTAATGTCAAATATTAAATACTAGTACTATGTAATCAACAAACTACATAAACTTGACAAATGTTATTTATACTATAAAATATATACCCAGATGTTTGGCATTCGCCAGACCAAAGATTAAGGAACAAAGAATGAAGCCCTGGCAGAAGATGGTGAACATACTCGCATTCATTGCGCAGTATGCGTTGATGTTTCTTTTTGTCCTTGCAATCATCGCGTACTTCAAAGGTCTCCAAACCGGAGATCTCGAAATGAAGGTTACAGGGGCAAGTCTTGCCCTTCCCTTTGTTGGTCTACAGGCAATCCCTGTGGCCATACGTCGACGGATTCACTGGACCAGCAGTTGGTGGGCACTCGGAATCCTAACCTTACAGGCAGGATTCGGAATCTATCTCCAGGGTGAAATATATACCCAGGATATGATTCGTAATTTCTGCATCGCAGGAACGCTTCTTATGTTCCTGATGTCGCTTTACTTCATGTACAGACATTGCCTGTACATGCGCAATAACCTGGCGAGTCGAAGGTCGTAGACCTCGACTCTAGAACGCCCGGCCAAGCCGAAAACTTGGCCGGGTTTTCATTTATATTAAATATTAAACATTATTTTTGCATTCTCGAGTAATTGCATTCTCACTTCTTCCATTCCCTCTCCACGAAGTACAGCAATACGCGCAACTATTTCTTGAACAAAAAGTGGGTTATTTCTTTGTCCTCTGAATGGAGCGGGTGTTGCGTAAGGACTATCAGTTTCAGCGTGCATCATAGTAAGTGGCACATATCTCACTACATCATCATAATCTTTTGCAAAAGTAATCACCCCAGAAAAACTCATAGT
>JAHFND010000011.1 GCA_023267475.1 bacterium
GAAATCCGCTTTTGCGGATTTATTTGGTCGATAAGAAAATGAACTGCTTCATTTTCGCGAGGAGTCGAATAGGGGTCGCGAAACTAATTCTGACGAACAGAGAGTGAGGAAGTAGTTTTGTGACCGAATCTTTCCGTTGGGTCACAGATTATTTTTTCAAAAAATAGATGCAAGCAAAACATAAAATTAAAATTTTTTTGTGTGTAGGTAATTTCGTTGTTTTCTCTTTTATAAAATAGGAAGGCCACCGATGTTCCGGTGGCCTGGTTCCTGGCGAGCAGGTGTGAGACATTTGAACTTTGTATTTCCATTACTGGATTGGAAGCAGTGTTCTTCTGCTTAAGGTTCTCCTCTGAGGTGCCTTCTGGCACTGTAATGATTCTTTCCATTTGGTCCTCATACCTTGAACCTTAATTGGGTATGTATTCCTCCTGGCGATAGCTCACTCTAACTGGGTAAAAACTGTCTGGGGAATAAGCGACCCTGACTACCCGGTACTTCAGTACACAGACCAATCTAACTTCGACTGGTAGGTACAGTATATCAGATCTCTAGAATTTGTCAAGCCTTTTTGTTGAATATCAAATAATACCTTATTTATAAAGCATTATTTGATCGCCCACATTATACCCCCCTCAATACTGTAATCTTTGCACCTACACTATTTAAGCGTTCTGCTATATCTGCATACCCACGAGTTATGGAATATACATTGCGAAGAAGGGATTCACCACTTGCAGCAAGCATAGCTATTAAAATAATAGCTGTAGGACGCAGTGCTGGAGGGGATACTATTTGTGCACCACGAAGCTTAGATGATCCAGTTATAAGAGCTCGATGTGGGTCGAGAAGTTTTATATCTGCACCGAGACGATTTAATTCTGTAAAATAAATGGCGCGATTCTCCCAGGTCCAATCATGAATAAGAGTTTGGCCTTCTGCAAGACAGCTTATAGGCACAAAGTAAGGTAGGTTGTCATTGTTCAAACCAGGAAAAGGTTGAGCGTGAATCTTCTCAGTGGGTGCGACCATCTTAGATGGATGTATTGTGATATCAACAAGAGTTGTCTTCCCATTTTTCGCTAAGTATTCTTTTGAAAGATTAAACTTTAGCCCCATACGTTTTAATTTTTCTAATTCAAGTGTTAGAAACTGTATCGGACATCGAGTAACAGTTAGTTTAGATTTTGTAACAATACCAGCTGAGATGAAGAACATACTTTCTATAGGGTCTTCACTATTATAGTGTTCTATATTTACATTTATTTCTTTTTTACCGTGTACTATAAGTGTAGTGGTGCCGACTCCTTCTATTTTTATCCCGAACTTCTCAAGTAAAAAACACACGTCTTGTACTTGATAATTTGGTGGTGCGAACATGATTGTAGTTTTTCCTTCTATGCGAGAAGCTGCGAGTATGGCAGTAATTGCGCCAGTATCAGATGATTCAAAAAGCGGAATTGTTCCAGTGTGTAATTTTTTATATGAGATGTCATAATGATTTTCTTTCGTTTCTATATTGACACCTAGATATCCGAGTGCATATTTATGTGAAGCGACAGTTCGTTCGCCCATTTTACATCCACCAGAATGAGGGAGAGTAAAATGGTTACTATAATGTATGAAAGCTCCTGCGAAAGTGAAGGAACGTATCTGAGTAGCTACAGCTTTGTTCATCTTGTTAAAAGAAAGTCTTTTAGGTGGAATAATTTCAAGCGAAGTGTCATTATTTATCCAGCGTATTTTTACACCGACTGATTCTAGTAATTCCTTGTACCTATAAACTTCTTCTATGTGAGGGATGTCACGCAAGATAGTAGTACCATTATTTACTAAAGAAGCGACCATCATATTTATGGCACCATTTTTTGAAGTATTGGTTTCTATTTTGCCAGAGAGTTTGCGTCCACCTTCTACTTTGAAGTCTATAGAATTTTTTATACTTACGATATTGTGATTTAAGACTTCGCTTATTTTATTCAGTTGATCTATAGTGACGTTTTGATTTCCTGATTCTATACGGGCGACTGCAGATTGAGAAGTCTTTAATGCTTTTGAAAATTCTTCTTGAGAAAGTCCTCGCTCAATGCGAAGTTTTTTAATGAAAAGTCCTATCTTTTCTTGATCGTTGGTAGACATAAAAAAAGTATATCATATATGATATACACAAATATAAATAAAGAAACTCGGCGCGAGGCCGAGTTTCGGAAATGTGCTGTATTGCTTACACGGGAATGTCAGATGTCTTCGGCACGAAGTACTTTTTTTCTTGCGGTTCGCGTGTCGTGTCCATCTTGAACAGGTCGATATCGAGCCCCCAGAGTGCCGCAGGGTCGAATTCGTCCAGAGGTCGTTCCAGGAATGTTTTTTCAATTACGCCGGATCTTCCTGTCTTTGCCGTGCCATACACTTCTGCCTTGTAGTGGCAATTGGCTTTAACACCGCTTAACTGTATGCGGAATTCTTCTCCGGAAATTTCCATATGCATTCCGTGCATACCGTGATTGTCTCTCTTTTTTAGCGTTATCACGATACGCTCATCGTCTATGAACAGACCGCACATCGGAGTGTCATATTCGTAGTGGTCTACCCCAAGTTTAGGAACGTGTGTCTCTTTCAGAAGGTGGGCGACGATGTACGACATGCTACTTCCATGATCACCTATCTTTACTTCGCTCTTTTGAAACAGGAAATCTGTAACGATTTGCAGCTTAACCGAGAAATCTCCTTCATCAATACTTGCTGGTTGGAAATGAACTTTGTAGCCTGCTACCGTAGAGTTCTCAGAGAGGAGGTTTTCCTCTCCATCGATGAACCTGCACATCGACTCGATCAGCAGTCCGTATGGAAAGTGATACATCGTCCTGATCACGAATGTGTCAGGGAGTATATTCCGCAGTTTTTTCTGGTCGCCCAAAGCATTCTCCTAGTAGGTAAGGTACGTGTTTATTTCTACCACAAAAAACTGACACTGTAAAGATCGATATTAATTCTACTTAAGCAAGTTATAGAAGAAGTAGATTGTGAGGGATGACATTAAAACTGTAATAATAATTCCAAAGAAGTTACCAAGTTTTCCATTTGTTTTGTCACCCATTACTTTCTTGTTATTTGCAACTAATAGAATAAGAATCATAAGTGGGGGAGCAAGTAATCCATTTAAGATTGCTGCATAATAAAGCATTGTCATTGGATTAATAGGAGAAAGATTTACAAGAATACCAACTAGAGTAGATAAAATAATAATCAAATAAAATCCTTTTGCTTGAGTGAATGTTTTACTCAACCCTTCTTTCCAATTAAAAGCTTCAGCGATCGCATAAGCTGCAGATCCTGCAAGAACAGGTACAGCAAGTAGTCCAGTTCCGACAATACCTAATGTGAATAGTAATGATGCGAAGTTTCCAGCAAGGGGACGAAGAGATTCTGCTACTTGTGCAGCAGAAGTAACATTTGTTACTCCATTCGCTCCAAGTGTGGCAGCTGCAGTTATGATTATGAAGAACGTTACGAGGTTAGAAATAAACATTCCAAATACTGTGTCTGCTTTCATTTGTGCCATATCTCCTTTTGTGATTTTTGGAACACCACGACCCATGACACGAAGTTTATGATGCATTATTTCTTCTTCCACTTCTTCATCAGCTTGCCAGAAGAACAGGTAAGGAGAAATAGTTGTACCGAGCATGGCTGTAATGTTTAGAAGATAAGCACTATTCCATTCCATTTTTGGTATAAGGGTATCGTATGCAATATGCCACCAATCCTGATGCACAGCAAACGCAGCGATAATGTATGCGAATACCGTGAGAGCTAAATATTTTAAGAAAGAAACATACTTTGGATAAGGTATGTAAACTTCAGTGATGATTGTAATTGCAGTAAGAATGACTAATGCCCAAGTGAACGGAATAGGGAGTACTAGTTGAGTAGCAGAAGCCATAGCACCTAAATCAGCGCCGATATTCATTATGTTTGTGATTGCAAGTAAAGCTATCGCACCAAATAAAATCGGACGAGAGTAATGCTTCTTTAATATTCCAGCAAGTCCTGTACCAGTTACAAGTCCAATACGAGCGCACATCTCTTGAATTGCCACCATAAATGGATATGAAAACAAAGCAAGCCAAAGTTGACCATATCCAAACATAGCACCTGTTTGTGAATAAGTAGCGATTCCTGATGGATCATCATCTGCTATTCCAGTAATAACCCCCGGACCAAAAGATTTCTTGATGCGATTTATTAATGATTTCATATAGTCACTAGTTTATAGTCAATAGTGAGTAGTTACTAGGGGAATATAAACATATTAAATAAAAAACATATTTACTTGACTAGTAAAGCAAATATATGTTATAATATACTTATATAGGGTACATGATCAAAGTTTGTAGAGACGATCATGGAAAGGGCTGAAGAAAAAATCCCTGGTTGGATACCGTGCCTCCGGACACCAACCCTGATCTTGTTGATGACAAGATTACAGTATTCGAGTTCATCAAAAACATACCGAGATACGTGTCTCGGTTTTTTTATGCGTGAATATGTAAGTATATATCTTCTAATGCTCTAACGGCATCTCCTATTAAGAAATTTGGTGTTCTACAAGGTTTTTATAGACATCATTTGATTCTAATAATTCATCATGTGTGCCTTCTCCTACAATCTTTCCTTTATCCATAACTATTATTTTATCTGCATCACGAATCGTAGATAGACGATGGGCAATAATGATAGTAGTTTTACCTTTTGATACGTCATTGATTGCTTCCATTACTTTTGCTTCATTTTCTGTATCAAGAGAAGAAGTTGCCTCATCGAAGATAAGAATCTCTGGGTCTTTGATAATGGCGCGAGCAATACCTACGCGCTGGCGTTCACCGCCGGACAATTTCACACCGCGTTCGCCGATAAGGGTCTCAAATTTTTCTTCACCAAGACGGTGATAAAATTCTGTAATACGAGAATGAAGTGCAACTTCTTCTAGTTTTTTCTCTGCAGTTTTTCTATTTTTTTCTGTAACACCAAAAAGAATATTTTCTTTTACGGTATCGTCAAATAAATCGACATGTTGCTCCACGTATCCAATATGTTGGCGAAGTTTTTCCGCGCTTATATTTTGTATGTTTTTATTTCCTATCATTATTTCACCACTTTTCCATTCATACATACGAAGAATTAATCTTACAATAGTTGATTTTCCAGAACCAGAGGCACCGACGAAAGCAACCTTTTCTCCTTCGTTGATTCGAAATGAAACATCTTCAAGTACGTCATTTATACCCGCTGGGTATTTGAAAAATACATTTTTAAATTCAATTGTGCCAGAGTTGTATGACCCTGATTTTTCTTCGTCAAATTCTGGACGTTGGTCGATAATGTTTAAATATTTTTCAAGTTCCACAAATCTTAAAGGTATTTGTCTAAATATACTATTTATTCTACCAATATTACCGTAGACATCACTTGTCCAAGAAAAAATAGCATATACAGCACCGATAGTGGTATGACCTTTAATAAATAAGACAACGACTAGTACGAGAGAGACGAACCGACTTATATAAATAAAAAAATTACGAGTATTTAGATATTTAGCATTAGTGAGCCATATGCTAATGCTGTATGTAATTATTCTCAATCGGTTAGAAAGATATTTTTTTAAATATCCTTTTTCTTGGCCAGATAATTTTATAAGAAGAAGATGACTAAATGCCTCAGTACGTATTCTTCTTTGAGAATCCCAATTGTCTAGATTTTTTCTCATCAATGGACTAAAATATTTATTAAATTTATTTGTAGTGTATAGAAGAGAGATAAATGTCACACCAGTCCAGAGACCAATGACTGGTGAGTAGTATGATATTGCAGTAAAGGAAATAGCTATTGAGAATAATACAGGAAGCCCTTGAAGAGTGAGCGTTTGTATTATTGATTGGACGGCACTTTCCCCACGATTTATCACTTGTAATTTGATTGCAGAATGACTCTCAATATATTGAAATGCATTAAGCGAAAATATTTTCTTAAAAGAAAATTCTTGCAAATGCTGTTCAATAGGAGAATCAAAGTTTTTTACTTCATTTCTATCGGCAATATAATTCACAATGATAGCAACAAGAGCAACTATAGGGAATATTCCTACATAAATATAAACTGCGTGTAAATTTTTGTTTACAAGTGAATCAATTATTTTTGAAAAAAGAATGGTAACTGATGTTCCAGTAAGTTGGATTATAAAAATCAAAACGATTTGTAAATACAAAAATTTATGGAATGGTTTTAATATTCCCCAGAGACGAAATATTGTATAAAAATGTTTTTTCATGTGTAATTTAAATAGTAACAGTATTGATAAAAAAATGTAAGTCTTGTTTTGTCAAATAAGAATATGGTATAATATAGACAAGATAAAAGAAAACGCAACCAACGGTTGCGGTTTCTTTATTATGCGTGGATGTGGAGATAAATATCTTCTAGGGCGCGGACGGCGTCACCGGCTGCAATATTGTTTTGATGATAGAGCACGTCTGTACAATCTCCAGCTGCCCAAATACCTTTCACTGATGTTTCTTGTGTTCGTGGATCTATGATTATATTTTTTGTCTCGTTTAATTTCACAATGTTTTTTGCAAATTCTGTTGCAGGGATTTGGCCGATTTCTACGAATACTGCAGAGACAGGCAGAGTCACATCTTGTCCGTCTTTTGTATAAGTAATTGATTCTACAAAAACACTTCCTTTTATCTCTTTTGGAATCGCACCCACAACTAGATTAAAGTTTTGTTTTGTTTTTAGTTTTTCTATTGTTATTGCATCAGCTCGCGGCTCACTTCTTGAAAGTAATGTCACTGTTTTACAATAGGCGAGTAGTTGGGCTGCTGATTCAAATCCAGCATTTCCTCCACCAACCACAACTACATCCATTCCAGAGAAAAGTGGTCCATCACATGAAGCACAATATGTAATGCCTTTATTTTCGAATTCTACAGCCCCCTTAACGTCTAATTTTCTGCGTGATGAGCCAGTAGTGATAAGAATGGTCTTTCCGTTATGTGTAGTATTATTTTCAAGTGTTACCGTAAAATTACCTTCCTCACCAGAAATATCTGTAACACCTTGTCCTTCAGAGATTGTTAAAATATCTCCTTTATATTCCGTTACATGATTTTTTAGTGATTCTGCGAGTTTTGCGCCACTAATGTGAGGAGTTCCAATCCAGTTTTGAACATCATCTGACACGATAGATTGTCCGCCCCATTCTTTTACGATGAGAAGAGTTTTAAGTTGTTTACGGGCTGCATACACTGCTGCAGCGCTTCCTGCTGGCCCACCACCGATAATAATTAAGTCGAAAAGATTTTGCATAGAAGTAAAGTATAACACGATAAGAAAACGACCCCGAAGGGGTCGTTTTTCAAACTTCTGAATTTGTTTTAGATTATTCCAGATACTAGAAGCATAGAATTTTTTGGAGAGATATGTACAAATTAGTACATAGACCGACAAAAAATTCGTAGCGACAACGTAGATGGGATAATATAAAGCAAATTACTTTTTTCGGCGCAGGAAAGGTGGCAATGCTTCCCATTCATCATCCTCTTCATCATCATCAAACTTGAATACTGTTTTCTTTGCTGGAGCTTTTTCTTTTTTTACTTCAACGTCATTTTTTTCCTCTGCTATTTCATGGTCTATACGCTTCTCTTCCTTTCTTTCTTCTATAGCTTCACGTACTGTCTCACTTTTTCTAACATGAGTATCTACTACTGTTCCCATCTCAATATCATTCTTTGCCTCACTTAATACTTGAGCAGATGGTTTACCAACTCTTGTAGAGAATCCAGTAGGGAATCCAGTAGCAATTACCGTTACTTTCACTTCATCTTTCTTTAATGTCGGATCATTTGCAATACCAAAAATAACTTTCGCATCCTTATCTACTGATTCAGTAATAATCTTTGCTGCTTCTTGAACCTCTAGCATTCCTAGATCTTCTGATCCATAAATCGCAAACAATACTCCCTTTGCTCCATGAATAGAAACATCAAGTAGGGGAGAATTGATTGCAGCTGAAGCTGCCTCACGTGCACGATTCTCTCCGATGCCACGTCCTACACCCATAAGTGCTGTACCTGAATCCTTAAGAGTCTTCTTAATGTCAGCGAAGTCCATGTTAATAGTTCCAGGAGTACGAATAATATCTGCGATTCCTTCTACGGCCTGCTTTAGTACTTCGTCACACATTTCAAAAGCTTGTTTTACAGAAGTATTTTTATCAATAATAGAAAGTAGGCGATCGTTTGGAATCACAATGAGAGCATCCACCTCTTTTTCAAGCTCTTCAAGTCCTCGTTCTGCTAATTTCATGCGTTGTGCACCTTCGAAGAAGAAAGGTTTTGTAACAACGGCAACAGTAAGTATTCCTTCGTTCTTTGCAATTGATGCAACTACTGGCGCAGCACCAGTACCAGTACCACCACCCATTCCACCAGCGATAAAAATCATGTCAGCACCTTTGATTACATCTTGAACTTCTTCACGAGTTTCTTCTACACTACGTTTTCCAATTTCTGGATCCATTCCCGCACCTAGACCTTTTGTTAAATTTTTTCCGATGTGAATTTTTTTCTCAGCAAGTGAATGATGTAAGTCTTGTGTATCAGTATTCATCGCGATGAATTCAACTCCTTGAAGTTTTGAGTTGATCATATGATTTAACGCACCTTTACCAGATCCTCCGATACCAATGACTTTGATACGAGCGAAGCTTTCAATTTCTGGGTTTACTTTTGCCATGGGTTTAGTATTAATTATCTTACTGTTTGTATATAATAACTATACCAACTTGAAAGCTACTTTGCAAAGCTACCTTTTTAGGCCTTATTTGTCAAAAAACCCTTATAAATTAAGGCAAAAACTGAGTAATCACCTTCTTGACACGAGTAAAAATTGATGTCAGAAGCTCTTTTAAAACATCATTTTCAGTGTCACGTGGTGCGAGGAACGTAAGACCATATACACGAGCCCATCCTGTATCGCGAAGGGTATCATTTGTTAATCTAACAAGTTCATTTGATGTGATCTTAATTGGAAGTTTTAATTCTGAACGGAAAATATATTCAAGACGCGGAACTACAGATGATGAACCACACACGACAACTCCAGCTGGTAATAATTCACGACGATGAATACGATCTAATTCTTTATTTATTTTTACACACATGTCTTCGAGGCGTGCTTCTATGATTTCTTCTACACGACGAGTTACAGAGACTATTTTATTTCTTCCACATTTAATATCTTCTGCTTCCTCGAGTGTTACTTTTAATCCAATCGCTAAATCTTTTGTAATATCATCTCCTCCGACTGGTATTGTAGAAACAAGTAGAGGGATATTATTTTCGTAAACAAGTAATGACGTAACACCAGCTCCGATATTTATAAGGGCGACACCTGCTACTTTCTGTTTCTTTGTTAAAAGGGGAATGCTTTCTGCTACTGGTCCGGCCACTATATCAGTCACACGTATCGCACCTTTATCTAATACTTTCTTTAGAACATTCATGCATTGAAGTGGGTAAGTTATGAAAAGAGTTTTTACTTCAAGCTTGTTTCCACGTACTCCTATGATGTCACCTTGTATATCATTTCCATCCAATTTATATTTCATTGGTATAGTGTGTACCACTGCTTTATTTCTTATATCTGGAACACCTCTGTTAGCATCTTTTATAGCGTTATCAATATCTAAATCTGTTACAGATGCATCTCCACGAGAGACTTGAGCGTGACCATTTGAATGATGAGATGTAAGACCAACAGCCCCGAGTGACACAAGTGTATGAAGTGTAGAGTGTCCTGACTCTTCTTCGAGAGTAGTTATAGCATCCACAATCGCATCAGTTACTTCTTCAGAGTCTGTTATATTTCCTCGATCTACTCCGTCTAGTATTTTTTTATACGTAGCGATTACGACAGGAAACTTTTCATCTTCTTGATATATCGCACCCAAAGCACGCAGAGTTGTACTCCCTATGTCTACCCCCACTATCATGTCATTATTGTTACGTGCCACTTTAAAATGTTTTAAATTTACATAGTTGGCGAATTTCTTTGTCATCTTCGTGTGTTCGCACTTCACTGTACTAATTTGTACACCTCCGTGCTCACACACTTTGATTCCTCGAACTTCATCCAACTCTGTAAAATTTACTTAAGTACTCATCTTCTTCATTATCCATTGTACTACCATGGTCGCGTCCTTTCAAATGTAGACAACCATGAATTACTAGCAGATGAAGGAATTTGGAATAAGACATATCAAAATTTTTCGCGTCACGTCGTGCAGTAGATAGAGAAATATAAATTTCACCTTCATCTTTTGAAAGTGGGAAAGATAAAATATTGGTTGGATAATCTTTATCGCGGTATGTTTTATTTTTTAAACGGGATTCTAGAGGAGAGCAAAAGATTATAGAGAGATTATAATTTTTACCTAGTATTTTCTCCTTAATAGGCAAAAATGGCACGACAGGTATCGGGCCATTTTTTCTTGCTAATGTGAGATTGTGTAACTCACGTAGTGACATAATTATCTTCGTCCTTTTTTACGTTCGATTACTTTACCCATTCTCTTGTCATGTTCGTACTTTGCAAGTGAAGCTAGTTTTTTTAGCTTTGCTTTCTTAGTTTTAAGATCTGAAAGTGGACGGTCGTTATAACGAATAGAACGAACTCGAGGAAGTACTCCTGATTCTTGTACTCGCTTTTGAAAACGACGAACAAGTGAAAGGGCGTTCTCATTTGCGTTCTTTTTTACTTCTACGTTTGTATTTGACATATGTAGGCACAATTCTAACATGAAAATTAGTCCAAAGCAAGAACTACATTTCGTTATTTCAAGTGCTTAATGTAGTCAGAAAGTGCATCAATCTTCACTGTGTCTTGTGAGTGAGTACTCATGTTACGTACTATGACAGTATTATCCATAGCTTCTTTTTGTCCGAAGATTACACAGAAAGGGATTTCCATTTTTTCAGCTTGAGCAAGCTGAGCACCTAGTGAATCCTTTGAAAGGGATTGATGTACTGGAATACGGGCTTTACGAAGTATTTCCATTACGCAAAGACTCTTTAATTTTGCTTCGAATCCAAGTTGGATGAAGTAAACCTTCGGAGGTTTCATTATTCTCGGCATTAAGTTTTTACATTCTGGGAACATCATTATGCGTTCCATACTTAATCCAGAACCAACAGCAGGGACATCTTTTTTACTGCCCATCATTTTCGCAAGGTTATCATAACGTCCACCACCTGTGATTGTTATTTCTTTTTCTTTTCCGTTTTCATCTGTGTCTACTTTTATCACCTCAAATACAGTGCGTGTGTAATAACTCTGTCCACGAACTAGAGAATTGTTTACGCGATAGGGGATAGCCATTTCTTCTAAGTACTGAAGCACTTCCTTAAAATGATGACGAGCGTCATTTGAAAGGAAAGAAAGTGATGAAGGAGCATTTTCTTTAAATGGTTGGCATTGTTCTTGTTTACAATCAAGTAATCGAAGAGGGTTTGTTTTAATTCTTTCATGACAATCCTTACAAAGACCATCTAGATGTTTCTTATAGTAATTAACTAGTTCTTTTATAAATGCAGGACGTGTTTCCTTGTCTCCCATTGAGTTAATATCAATAATCAAATCTTTGAATCCATATTCCTCAAGAATAGTAGTGAGAGTACGAATGATGAGAGCATCAGCTATTGATTTTGTCGTGCCTAATATTTCTAGGTTAAATTGTCTGAATTGTCGCCAACGTCCACGCTGAGGTTTATCATGACGAAATGTTTGGCCATAAGAATAAAGCATTACAGGTTGTGCTAAATTCTGCATTCCGTGCTCTAGGTATGCGCGCATTACTCCTGCAGTGTATTCTGGACGCATCGCTAAGTGATCTCCACCTTTTGTGCGTAGTGTATACATTTCTTTATCTATTATGTCTGTACCTTCACCGATTGCAGATACGAAGACTTCTTCATGTTCTAGTATTGGAGTCTCTATTGGTTTGAATCCATAATAGATAGCAACTTCTTGTGCTTTTTCAAATAATCCTTGATGTGCGTAGTACTTATCATCAATTAAGTCTTCCATTCCTTTTAGTGACAAAGGGGTTTCCTTTTTTTCTACTTTCGCTATTTGTTTTTTTGCATCGTCGTTCATAAAAGTTTAGCGGTTTTTTTAATTATTATTACTTATTATACATGTAAGCACCAGGTTCGTAAGACATTACAGAAAATGGATAAACTCTAAACAAAACTTGACCCTTAACATTTGTCGCGTCGAGTGGTCCCCAATCGCGACTATCAAAACTTTGTGCTCGATTATCTCCCATCATGAAATAATGATGATCATCAAGAGTCACATCTCTATTTTTTTGTAAGTCTTTGTACATAACAAATGGCTCTTCCAAGACAAAACCTTTCGGATTTTCTTTGTTATAAATAGTAGTAGCACCGTTGTTTATAACCACTCTTTCATTTGGTAATCCAATCACGCGCTTTATAAGATATTTTCCTTCGTAAGGATTATTATTATTTTCAAATAGTTTAAATATCATTACGTCTCCTCTTTTTGGTGAATGGATTAAGTAAGAAAGTTTATCTACTAGTAGAAATTCTCTATTGTGGTAAGTGGGGAGCATAGAGCCTCCGTCTACTATAAAAGGCTGTATTAGAAAGCTCTGTATTAGTTTTACGAGAATAACAATACCTAGTATCCAAGTAAGTAGAGATGAAGGGCGTTCATCTTGTTCTAAGATTTTTATTTTTACTAGAGCTTCACGCCAAACAGGAAATATTGATGCAAGTATTAGAGAGATTATAAGTACAGAGAGAGCACTAAAAATAAAGAGTGAGATAGAATTTTGTGTCGCATCGGATATTGCACTAGTTATAGTACCTGTGATGTAAGAGTTAATCATTTTGTAGTCAGTATATAGACTTGTTTCTAAGCGTGCAAGATTTTGGAATAATCAATTATGTTACAATTACACTCAATGATATATACACTAGTACCACTTGGTAATAAAGGAGATAAATATGCACACACTCGTCATAATGCTGCACGAGTTTTAGTTGATTTAATTAGAGATGATATAGAAATTTTACAAGGTGCAGAATTATTTGTTCCAGATACTTTTATGAATGAATCAGGTAATGCTGTAGCAGAATATTTACGTTATCATGAAGGTAGAGAATTGATTGTTTTATATGATGATAAGGATTTGGCTTGTGAGACATTTAGAATTTCTCATGATAGGGGAGATGGAGGGCATAATGGATTAAAAAGTGTAATTGACAGTCTCGGAACCAAAGAATTTACTCGTATCCGTATTGGGATCGCGCCACATGATGTAGATGGTAAAGCAGTACTTCCTCCACATGGAGAGGACGTACAAGATTATGTACTTGGTAAATTACGCGAGGATGAAGAAGAATCTTTAAGAAAAATTTCTAAAGATGTTTTGGGTGCTATAAAAACAATAATAGAAGAGGGGTATCATAAAGCAATGGAGAGATACAATTAAAATAAAGAGCGCAACCGAAGGTTGCGCTCTTTATTTCTTTTAACTATTACTTGTTTATTGTAAGAGCCATTCTTTCTTCTTCAGCATCAAACAAAGTGATAGTAAACTTGTAACTCTTTCCGAGTGACAATGCTTCACGTAATTTTGTTTCATCTCCGAAATCAGAAACGTGTACAAGTCCCGCTACTCCTTCTTCGATAGATACGAGTGCGCCGTGCTTATTGAACTTAATCACTACACCATCCACAGAATCTCCCTTCTTATATTTCTTAGAAGCTTCCTTCCAAGGATTTTCTTTTAGAGCCTTAAGTGAAAGTGAAATCTTTCCATCTTTTACTTCGATAATCTTAGCCTTTACTTTATCTCCGACACGAGCATGTGCTTTTGTGTCTTCAACTAGACCCCAATCGATTTCACTCTTGTGAAC
>JAHFND010000012.1 GCA_023267475.1 bacterium
GTATTTTTATTGTTTCATTATTTTTAATGTCTTCTTCTTTCGTGTCTGCTCAGGTTTGGAGCGATTATGTTCCATTTTCTGCTGGAAATACTTCTTTTGTTAATGTTGACTGTGTTGACTGTGGAGTGTCTTCACCTGTATCTGCTCCTGCAGTTTCTGCGCCGACAACCGTTAATAATGGAAATTATTCTTCATACGGAATAGTGTCACCAACAAATACTTCTTCTCTTTGGAATTCAAGTTCATATCTTTTCATAGGTAATACTCCAGGTCTTTATGGTTATTACGGAAGTTATGTAGCTCCTACTGTTAGTTGGACTGGATATAATTACACAGGAAGTACATACGTACCACCAGTTGTATATCCAACCACACCAACAGTTACTCAACCTCAAACACAACAGTGTTGGAATGGAACTGTAATTCCTGTAACACAATCATGTCCTGCTCAAACTCAAACACAACAGTGTTGGAATGGTACTGTAATTCCAGTTGGTCAATTATGTCCAGCTGTTCCTACACAGTGTCCATCAGGAACGACTTTAATAAATGGAGTATGTACAGCTAATACTGTAGTACAACCGCCAGTAATTTATACTCCACCAGTTTATACATCTCCTACAATTTCATACCAAACATGTTGGGATGGATCTACTCTTCCTTATTATTCAACTTGTCCTTCACAATATAAAGTTTGTGCGAATGGTACAAGTGTTCCTATATATCAAACTTGTTATTACGGAAATACTTATGTTCCATATGTTGCCCCACAAGTAACAAAGTTTAATAGCGTAGTTACAAGTATTGCCACTCAAGTGACTATGAATTCTGGTCGTTGTAACGGAATCGGTCTTATCGCAAATAATGCTCAATCAACAGGTTGGTTTGAATTTGGAGAGACTCCTTCTCTTGGACGCACGACTACTTCTTCAGCTATTGGTTCATCTGACACTGCTCCATTTTCAAACGTTCTTACAAATCTTAAAGCTCATACTACATATTACTGTAGAGCTGTAATGCAAAATCAATATGGAATAGTAAAGGGTGATATTGTTCCATTCACAACAAAGAGTACAAATGTTACTTATGTAAGACCTGTTTCAAAGACTGTAATTAAAAATACAACTACCACAACAAAGAAGAATCAAATAATCTGTATCGATGGAAGTATAGTATCAGTCGGAAGTCAGTCTTCTGCGACACTTCTTTCTCAAGGTGAGAAGTTAGTAGCTCTTCAAATGGTAAAGACAGGTGGAACATTATCTGCAAATGATACTGTATCTTATAACTTATCATACAAGAATCTTTCAGATTCTCGTCTTACAAATGTAGTTGTAAAGGTAACTATTCCACAAGAAATTACAAATGTTAATTCTACTGTAGGAAATTATGATGAAGCTACCCACATACTAACTCTTAATCAAGACACCATCGATCCTTATACAGAAGGTGTGATTACTTGGACAGGAAAAGTATCAAGTGATGCCCCAGTTGGAAAATCAATTGTAACTACTGCGTATGTTGTTTATACAGTACCTAGTACATCTGTTCAGGACGAAGTGACTGCATATGTAGTAGGGTCAATAATTCCTTCTACGGATAAATTTGCAGACACTGGAGCAAAGAATGTAATCGGTGCAGGAAGTGATAGAGGGTTCTTGCCAAACAGTTTAGTTGAATGGTTAGCCCTTATCGCAATTGCATTTATTATCTACATTTTGGGAAGAAGCGTATATGCTTCTTATAAAGAAGATAAAAAGTAAACACTAAAATAATACCTTATGTGAGTGCTGAAAGATATAGAAAATCGCCCCGAAAGGGGCGATTTTCTATGGTAGAATAAGAGTATGAAAGAGACTTTAAGAGTGAAAGAAGAAGACATGAATGGCCTTGCTTTTAAGGTTTCAGAAATTTTAACTTCACACAATACGAACCATGCGAAAGTTGTATTACTCGAAGGGGATTTGGGCGCAGGAAAGACCACTTTTACTAAAGCGCTTGCTTTTACTTTAGGAATTGAAAAAGATAAAGTTCATAGTCCTACGTTTATTCTCAAAAAAGAATATGATGCTGAACACATGGTGTTTAAAAAATTAATTCATGTGGACGCTTATAGATTTACTCATCCAACTGAAGCAAAAGTTCTTCGTCTCGAAGAAGATTTAAAAAATCCTGAAAGTGTAGTAGTTGTGGAATGGCCATCAAAGATGAGTTACTTAAAATCAGATGTCGAACTTGAGTTTACTGTAGTGGATGATGATACACGAGAAGTAACTATCACTTATGGTAAAGAGTAAACTAAAAACAGTTGTGTTGCTTGATGCTCATGCGATTTTACATCGCGGGTATCATGCGATGGGGGGATTTGCCACACATGATGGCAGACCAACTGGTGCGCTTTATGGATTCATCACAATGGTGCTTAAGATTTATGAAGAAATAAAACCAGACTATATCGCTGCGTGTTATGACTTGCCGAAGCCTACATTTCGTCACACTAGCTATGATGGATATAAAGCAGGACGCGCGAAGACAGATGATTCTCTAATTGAACAAATAAAAGAATCATATAAATTATGTGAAGCACTTTCTATTCCTGTTTATATGTGTGAAGGATTTGAGGCGGATGATTTACTCGGGACAATTGCAGAACAAGTAAAGAAAGACAAAGAGTTTCGTGTGGTGATCGCAAGTGGAGATATGGATACATTACAGTTGGTAGACGATGAGAAAGTAACAGTATTTACACTGAAGAAAGGAAATGAAGGAGTATTTTATACAGAGAAAAAAGTTATAGAGAGATTTGGTTTTGGCCCAGAGCATATTCCTGATTATAAAGGTCTTGCTGGTGACTCATCAGATAACATCATCGGTATTTCTGGAATTGGAGATAAGACAGCAACAGAGCTGATAAAGAAATATGGATCAATCGAGAAGATTTATAAGGTTGTTAAAAAGGATACCCATAAATTAATTGAAGATGGATTCAAAGAGCGTATAGTAAAATTAATAGAAGAGGGAGAAGAAGAAGCTTTATTTTCAAAGACACTTGCGACAATTCGTCGTGATGCACCAGTTACTTATACTCACCCAGAAAAAGAATGGCTTGAAAGTATAGATGAAGAAAAATACCAAGCCATGTGCGATCTTTATGAGTTCCGTTCACTTAGAAATCGTCTGCATACAATGCGTGGAGTTGAGGCAAAGGTTGAAGAAGTAGAAGAGGATGTCAGTAAAGATGAGTTAGAAGAATTGCGCGTGATGGTGCACTTACTTCACAGTGAAATGACAAATGCTTCATTTGTAGATATTCAAAATATAACAGGACAGAAGAAGGTGAGTTATATTCGAAATGTTTTAGTAGAAGAATTACAGCATCATGAATTATGGAAACTTTTTGAAGAGGTGGAGAGACCTCTTATGCCTCTTGTGAAAGAGATGGAGACAAATGGTATTACGCTTGATGTAAAAAATTTGAAAAAATTAAGTGATGAGTTACATCTACGTGTAAAAGAAATTGAGAAAAAGGTTTATAAATTAGCAGGACTTGAGTTTAATATTTCTTCACCAAAACAACTGGGAGACATTTTATATGAAAAGTTAAATCTTGGTACAAAAATCAGAAAGACAAAGACAGGACAGAAGAGTACGAATGTAACTGAACTTGAAAAGATGAAAGATGAGCATGAGATTATTCCTCTTATCTTAGAATATCGTGAACTTACAAAGCTTCTTTCTACATATATCGACTCACTTCCAGTTTATGTAAAAGAAGATGGGAGAATACATGCGCACTTTATACAAACAGGTGCGGGTACTGGGCGATTTAGTTGTGAAGACCCAAATCTTCAGAATCTTCCTGTAAAAAGTGAGCTCGGTCAAAAAGTGAGAGAAGCATTTGTCGCAGGAAAAGGAAAGGTACTTTTGTCTTGTGATTATGCGCAGATTGATTTGCGCGCAGCAGCGATTTTATCAGGGGATAAAAATCTTGTAGAGATTTTTGAAAAAGGAATAGATGTACACACAGGTACTGCGGCGCGTGTGTTTGGAGTTAAAGAAGAAAAGGTAACACCTGATATGAGAAGAAAAGCAAAGGCTATAAACTTTGGTATTTTATATGGAATGGGAGTTACATCTCTAAAAGAGGGTATGAAAGTAGAGAGAAAAGAAGCACAAGAATTTTATGATCAATACAAGATGACGTTTACTCGTCTTATGGAATATTTAGAAGAAGTAAAAGCTTTTGCTTGGAAGAATGGTTATACAGAAACATTACTTGGTAGACGTCGCGAGATTCCATTACTTAAAAGCCCACTTCCATTTTTACGCGCGCAAGGAGAACGTATCGCGATAAATGCTCCGATTCAAGGGACATCAGCTGATATCTTGAAATTAGCGATGATAGACGCACATGATTACATTGTGAAAAATCAGTTTGGAGATAAAGTAAAATTGTTAATGCAGATTCACGATGAGCTAGTATTTGAAATTGATAAAGATATTTCTGAAAAAGTAGCTGATGATTTAGTGAAAGTTCTTGAGAATGTTTTATCAAAAAGAAAATTGGCGAAGTTACCACTTGTTGCATCAAGATCACTTGGAACTAATTTGCAAGCAATATGATTTATACAATTGTAGGAACAGATAGTGTAAAGAGAGAGAAAGCGTACGAATCATTTGCAAAGTTAGGAGTGGTAACAAATCACATTTACTGTGAACATATTGCAATGCTTGAACCACTTATTTCTGCGACAAGTTTGTTTGGAGATAAAGTTGTGGCAAATGTAATACAAGTGATGGATGTCGCTTCATCTCGTGATGAACTTATAAGATTACTTCCACAGATGAAGGAATCGAAGAATATT
The DNA here is from genome assembly GCA_023267475.1 of bacterium. GTDB lineage: Bacteria > Patescibacteriota > Minisyncoccia > Phycocordibacterales > UBA5272 > UBA11704. The sequence goes on from JAHFND010000012.1 coordinate 4,866, forward strand.
TTTATTATTGATGAACCATTCGCAGATGCGAATCGTGTGAAAAGATTAGAAAAATATTCTGAAAAAGTAATTGATGCACGTATTGAAAAAATAAAAGAAGTAGATATATTTACTCTTTGTAATTTATTTGCACGACGTGATAAGAAAGGGGTCTGGTCAGAGTGGATGAATATTAGAGATAAAGAGTCACCGGAAGCAATCCAAGGAGCGCTTTGGTGGAAGTTTGGAACAGTTTGGCAGGACGTGAGAGCAGGTAAGCCGAGTAAGTTTACTCTAAAAGAATGTGAAGAAATTAGTGGAAGATTAGTGAAGTCTAGTATATTAGCGCATCGAGGGGAGAAGGATTTGAAAGTAGAACTAGAAGCGATATTACTTAGTATTTAATTGTGCCCCCACCTGGGATCGAACCAGGGACCTTCTCCTTAAAAGGGAGCTGCTCTACCGGCTGAGCTATAGGGGCATGGTTGGATAATACTATCACAAAATAACACACTTTTCCAATAAGCCAACGCTAATTATTTAGAAGTAGGAGTACTAAAGTTTTGTAATTGTCCTTGATTGTTTATACCGATGTATGGTTTTGATTTATCATCTCTATAAGGTCCACCAGTTAGATACCAAACAATCCATATTGCCCAGAAGCCTAAGAATATTTTTAAGAATGTTCCCATAGTGTTTTTAGTATAGCTTAAATTATTTCTGACATACAGGACAAAAGTGAGCAGAACGACCCCCAACTTTTTGCTTTTTTATAATTCCATTGCATCCTTTTGTTTTACACTTCTCGCCATTTCTTAAATATACAAGATGTTTTTCTTGAAATTTCCCACGAGCACCATCTATATTTCTATAATCACTCATACTATCTCCACCAAAATCTATTCCGCTTGATAAAACTTTTTTCATGGATTTAAATAATAAAGTGATTTCATCTTTCTTTAAACTTTTTGATGTGCGTGTCGGTTTTATATGCGAAAGGTGTAACATTTCATCAGAATAAATATTTCCAATTCCTGCGATTATGGTTTGGTCCATGAGTACAGTTTTTATTGCTCGAGTTTTTGATAGAAGGATTCTTTCTTTAAAATTATTTTCTGTAAAAGTTTTCTCTAGTGGCTCAGGTCCAATGTGTGCAAGTCTTTCGGTATGAAGTGTGGATGATTTTTGTACTGCAATTGTGCCGAACTTTCTTGAGTCACAAAACACTAATTGTTTTCCATTCGACAAAGTAAAAACTACGCGAATGAAGCGATTGTATGGATCATGCAATGATGGATTTGTTTTATCTGGTATCCATGACCATTCGCGACCGTTATATTTTTTATCTTGTTTATATTTTCCGTACATTAAGTGCCCTGTCATCTTCATGTGAATTATCATAGTGAAACCATTTTCTAAATGGACTTGAATATATTTTGCACGACGAGTCACAGATGATATTTTTTGATTGAGAACGTATTTTTTGAAATAGGGGAAATACGATTTATCTTTGATTGTGTTTTTGGCGAGGATTGAAGTCGACCACATATCAGACCATATTTCTTTAATGGTTAACTTTGGCAAAACTCTTTGTAGTCCGGTGACAGTTGTATGTACTTCTGGTAATTCAGGCATAATGTACATGCTACTTGCTTTTTGTTAGGATGTAAACGTTGTTCGTTTTTCTTATCGACCAAACCTTTGGAGGGCTAAATGAAATATTCAAGCCTGCAAAAACGCTTGGTCGTGCTGTCTAGCTTGAGCGACCAAGGATTTTCGACACCGTGTTTGCTTTGGAATGGCTACACCCAAGACAAAGGGTATGTTTCTTTTCAGAAGGGTTATGGGAAAATCAATCTGACTAGAGACGGGCGCTCGCTTAAGTTCACGGTGCATAGGGTTTCCAAAGTGTTGTATGAGATCCTCACGGTTAATCCGTCGTTTGATTTTTATGACAAGTTTGATAAGCAATCATTTTTTAATCTTTACGATGCTTACCGGCTTTCAGGGTTGACCATTGATCATCTGTGCAAGCAAAGTAGATGCTTGAATCCACTTCATTTGGAATGGGTGTACATCGATCCAAACCAAAAAAGAAAAAAGTGGAGTCATAACAAGAGGAAAGCTCGCATCGCGAGCATTCAAGCCGGGAAGACCAAACACCACCGAACTGTGGTCACAAGCGATACGGTTAAGGAACTTGTAAGAAGAATAAAATCCAAATCCTACAGGAAGGCCTGAATAACGCAGCGTGAAAACTGCGTTATTTGTTTTTAATAAGTCTATGCAATTCTTCACGTGCAACTGTCGCGTCATCCCATTTTTCTTTTGTTCCATTTGGTCCCATGATATATGGATCAGTTCCTTTTCCTACAATAAGTACAGTGTCACCTTTTTTTGCTAAGGAAAAAGCAAGTGCTATAGCTTTACGTCTATCTAAAATAAGATGAGGTTTGTGCTGTGTGACACCTGAGGCTATTTCATCAATTATTTTTTGCGGATCCTCATCATACGGATCATCATTTGTAATAATAATCTCTTCACAGTATTCATCTGCAATTTTTCCAAAGACTGGTCTCTTCCAAGAGTCACGTCCTCCTCCGGCTGAACCTATGACAGTTATCTTTCTAGAGTCTTTGAAAGTTTCATAGAGTTTTCTGTGACTATCTTCTGTGTGGGCATAATCTACAATCACACTAAAATCTTGGCCTTCTTCTATTCTCTCTACTCTTCCACGAATAATAGAAAGTCCTTCTATTCCACTTTTTGCATTTCCAAGAGGTATTCCGAATTCATTTGAAAGAGTGAGTGCCGCTATAGCATTAGAAATCATAAACTTGCCAGCGAAAGGAATATGAATTTTTTCTCCTTTATATTCTATATCACTACCAGTTTGTGTTTCGGAAAGTATGTGCACATCTTTAAGTGAGTAACCAATATTTTTTTCTACATCATAAATTAGAAATGCTGGAGCGTGTTCATTATCTATATTTGCTATAGAAATGCGAACAGGCTTTTTACTTCTTGAGAGTTGTCTTACTAGTCGAAGCTTGGCTTCCTTATATTTTTTAAATGAACCATGAGATTCGATGTGTTCAGGGGAGAGATTTGTAAAGATAAGTGCGTCCATGTGTATTCCAGCTTGTCTATAAAACCTCGCACCTTCTGATGTCATCTCAATAATTGCGTATTCACATCCAGCATCTACTGCATCACGCAAGAATTTCTGAGTGAAGAATCTGCCAGGGATTGTCATCTTATAAAGATTTGGACGTGATTTCTCACCAATCTTAAAACGAATAGTAGAAAGTATTGCAGTTTTATTTCCATTTGCTTCTAGAATCGCGTTTATGAATTCTACGGTGGATGATTTTCCTTTTGTGCCGGTGACTCCGATTACTGTGATTTGCTTTGATGGATTACGATAAATGATTACGCCGGTTATGGCGAGTAAAAAGTGATAGGCAGGTTGAAAGAATTTATAAAGCTTTCTTGGTATGAATTTTTCTATTGTGCGAAGAAGTTTTTCCATATTATTTTAATAAAGTGAGAGATTCTTTAATTAAAGTACTTGTTGATTTATCTCCAGTTTTTAATTTTTGTAGCACGTCATGAATTTCTTTTGAAGAATATCCAAGTGTTTCAAGGGCGAGGCGTACTTCATAAGTTGTATCTGTTTCCTTTGACCCTACAAGATGAGAAAGTTTACCGCGTAATTCTAAGATTATTTTTTCTGCTGTCTTTTTACCAACTCCAGGGGTGTGTGATAATGCTCCAGCGTCTTCGCGCTCTACAGCGTCTGCGATAGAAGAAGGGGAATGTACTGAAAGCATAGCAAGAGCACTCTTTGGACCGATACCAGAGACACCAATAAGTTTTTCAAATAAAAATAAATCCATTTCGTCCTTAAATCCAAAGAGTGTGAGTTGGTCTTCACGAACGTGAGTATATATATGTAATGAAACCTCTTCTTTAGGAGAAAGAGAAAGTAAAAGTGGCATAGGGGAAAGCACTTTATATCCAACTCCAGAGACATCGATAATACTGTGATGCTCGTTTGCCATTAAAACTTTGCCACGTAGGAATCCAATCATGAGGAAAGTATATCACGCAAGGATTTGGCTCGTTCTTGAAAGAAAAGGCGAAATGTGGTAGAGTAAGGCATACAAAAAATATATGGCAATTACAAGAGGAGCAAAAAAAGCATTAAGAGTAAGTGATCGCAAACGAGTTGTGAATGATATTCGTCGTCGTACTCTTAAGGAAACTGTAAAAACAGTACGTAAAGATATTGGAGCAAAGGATGCAAAAGCAATTAAAACTGATTTAGCTTTAGCTTACAAAGCGCTTGATAAGGCAGCAAAGACAGGAGTTATCAAGAAAGGCACAGCATCTCGAAGAAAGGCAAGACTCGCGAAAGCAGTAGCGAAGATGAGTAAATAATAAAATCCGGCCTTAGGCCGGATTTTATTATTGTGTCTAGCGAGAAATCAAAAAATGTTGTAGTATCATACCACACGCTCTCGTAGTTCAATGGATAGAATTCAAGTTTGCGGTACTTGCGATGCAGGTTCGATTCCTGCCGAGAGCACAAATACAACAAAAGCCCTACATGGGGCTTTTGTTGTATTTGTGTTCGAGAGAAAGCCAACTGCTTGGCTTTCGTGCAGGAATCGAATAGGGGTCGCGAGAGCTTCTCGAGCGAAGCGAGGACTCTTGTGACCGAATTTCCTGCCTACTTCCCACCGAAAGAATATTTATATGTATTTCGTATATAATGGCTGAAGTGTCTAATACTCTCTTGCTTACAGACGAAGAGCTGGCAGCCCTTAGTGTTTCTGACACTGTGTATTTTGGCGAGCTTATAAGACGTTACAGCGATACCCTTATACGTTATGTTTTAAGGCGTTCTCATGCGACCAGAGAAGACGCAGAAGATATAGTCCAGAATAGTTTTATAAAAATGTATCGCAATATTAATGATTTCGACAGTACTTTAAAATTTTCTTCTTGGGCATATCGTATAACTCATAATGAGACTATCGATTGGTATCGTAAAAAACAAAGTAGACCTCAATTGTATATTGGCAATGAGGATGAAAATATTTTTGATTCTATCGCGAGTGATATAAATATAGAAAAAGAAATTATAAACAAGGAGATAAAAAAAGAGATAGAGAATATTATCCAAACATTAGATCCAAAATATCAAGAAATTATATCTCTGCGATTCTTTGAAGATAAAAATTATGATGAAATAGCAGATATTCTACAAATCCCACCCGGTACAGTCGCAATAAGATTATCCCGAGCGAAGAAATTGCTCAAAGAAAAGTTAGCTAATTATTTATAAAAACATGAACACATTAAACCCACAAGATATTTTGGAAAAAATAAAGAAGGATGACATTAGGCCTCGTGCTAAATGGTTCTTCGTCTTGGAGCATGCAGTCCTCTGGATTCCTGGTGCGATTGTGACTTTAGTTGGGGGAGTTGCGGTGGCTGGGATGTTTTATTCTGGTTTTAATTCTGGGTGGGAGTACCGTGAGTTTACACACGACTCTCTTCTAAACTTTTTTATAGACGCAGTTCCGTTCGTCTGGATCATTTCATTTGGCCTATTCTCGTCTTTAATTGTGCGCGCACTTCGCACTACACATAGTGGTTACAGGTTATCAGCAGGAAGAATACTTCTTAGTAGTGTGACGGCAAGCATTCTTTTAGGTGGGTTAATTTATTTGGCGGATGACACATATAAAGCCGATAGCTTTATTCGTTATTCTGTCCACACACGAGAGAAAGCGATATGGGACACTCCGACACAAGGCAGACTTCTTGGAGTTGTTGAAAAGATAGAAAATAAAATGATCAGCGTGAAAGATCAGAAAGGTGAGGTGTGGAGTGTAGACATTTCTCAAGCGAGTACAACAACACTACCATTTGTAAAAATTGGTGAGCCTATTCGTATCGTTGGTACGACAACGGAAGACGACGACTTTGTCGCTTGTAGAGTATTTCCTTGGGGTATTGGAGGAGTAGAAGTTCCTAATCAGAAAAGAAACAATAAAATAAATATTATGCCGAAGCAAAAAGTGTCTACTGATTGTGAAGAGGTCTTAAAAACATCAAAACATTTTAATCGTGAAAGAAACTAGAAAAGTTATTCGTATTACATAGTGTGCGGTTATAGAGACGTCTGTAAACCGACAAATGAAATTTAACTCTTAAAATACTCTATAAAACTATGAAAAATAAACGAGCACAGTTTCTTGCATTAACTCTTGCTTCTATCGGAGCAGTTGGCGCATTCTCATCAGTAAGTGCTGCATCAGTTGCGTCAGGAACACCAGAGACTGTACGTGATCAAGTACACACAGCTATGAAACAAGCATTCACTGCAGATGACTATCAAGCTTATCTTGCAGTTACTAAAGATCATCCATCAAAGATGCCAGTTTTAACTGAAGAGCAATTCCATGCAATGGTACAAGCGCAGAAGTTAAGAGCGTCAGGTGATACAGCTGGGGCACAAAAAGTTTTAGATGCCGCAGGTATCAAACCACCGACGCATGGTAAAAAAGGAAAGCATGGAGATAGAGATCGCGAGGATATGATGTCTAATCTAACTGACGCTCAAAAAGCAACACTTGCACAAGCAAAGACACTTTTTGAAGCAGGAAAGATTACAGAAGGTCAAGCTCTACTTGATTCTGCCGGAATAAAGATGCCAATGGAAAGATTCCATGAAAAACATGAAAATGAAAAGCACGGAAATTCAAAAATCAAATCAACAATAAAAAATTGGTTCAAAGGAAAATCATCGACAGGGACAACTACAAATCAGTAAAGTATAAATATACTCTCTTTAAAGAAAAACAAGGCAATACCTTGTTTTTCTTTTTTGGATTATACTTTATATATTAATAATAATTTATATAGTATGTTACCTATAAATATAACAGCAGTTTTGGTTGCAGCACTTGCGACTTTTGTTGTGGGATTTTTATTACATGGTCCTATAGCGGGCAAGTTATGGATGAAGTTAGCAAACATTCATCCTACAGGAAAAGAAAAGTTTTCTGACATGTACGGACAAATGTTTTGGAATTATGTAGCGAATGTAGTGTGTGCAATTGTAATGTCTGGAGTATTCTGGCTAGTATTTTCTTCACCTGTAATGGGGGAGATGAATGCTTATAGAGGTGCAATAGTAGCTTTCTGGCTTGGACTTGGTTTTGTGGTCACAGCTGCTTCAATGGAGACAATCTGGATGGGGAGATCAGTTAAGTTGTGGTTATTCGAAGGGTTGGCTTCAATCCTCGGACTTATGGCGATGGGCGCGGTACTTGGTGGATGGTAAAGTATTTTAAAAAAACTCAAAATGTGATAGAGTAATCCAACGATCGAAAGATTGTTGGATAGGTGGCTGAGCGGTCTAAAGCAACAGTCTTGAAAACTGTCGTCTGAGCAATCGGACCGTGAGTTCGAATCTCACCCTATCCGCAAAACATAAAAATACACAGGCAAAACCTGTGTATTTTTATGTTTATTTTTCTGGTAAACTATTCTCTATGAAATACTTAGGAATTGATTTTGGATCTAAAAAAGTTGGCTTTGCACAATCCGATGATGATGGAAGGATGGCTTTTCCTTTGATGATTTCACCAAACGATAAGAACTTAATGAAAGACACTCTGGAGTTAATTCGTGCGATGAAAATCTCTGTCGTAGTAATAGGAGAAAGTGTCGACAGTAATGGTAAACCAAATGCTATCGCGAAAGAAGCGCGGAAGTTTGGACTCGAATTAGAAAATGCAATCGATGTAAAAGTATCTTTTGAAAAGGAGTGGTATTCAACTGTAGAAGCTAGAAAACAACCAGGAAATGAAGATAATCATGAGGTGGATGATCAGGCAGCAGCAATTGTGTTACAAAGACATTTAGATAAAATAAATGGTCCTTCTGCTTACGAAGAAGAGATTAATGAAGATGATGACAGTGATACAAATGACACAGAAGAAGAATCTTGGTAGGATGTAAATATGAATGAACAAGAAAATAAAGAAGAAGTAAAAGTAGAAGCGCCTATAATAAAAGAGGAAAAAGTCTACGCTACTATAGATGACTTTCAAAAGATAGAAATTCGCACAGGAACTGTGTTGTCTGTGGAAGTAGTGGAGGGGGCTGATAAGCTATATAAATTGTCAGTAGATTTCGGCGAAGAAAAACCTCGTCA
>JAHFND010000038.1 GCA_023267475.1 bacterium
ATCAGTTGTGAAAGGGTTTGCGTTTACATTTTTCTTAGGAGCAGTAGTATCGCTTATTTCAGCACAGATGATTACTCGTGTATTTATGCGAGCAATTGCAAATAAATCTGGAAGTAAGTAAGTTTGTGAAGTTTTTATTCAGTTCAGGATTTCATCTAAAATAAATACTATGTTTATCATCAAATACAAAAAAATATTTATCGGGTTATCAGTTGCTCTTGTAGTTGCGTCATTTGCACTAATGAATATGTATGGAGTGAAGCGCGGTATTGATTTTACCGGTGGATCAGTGATTGATATTACTTATAGTAATGTAGCACCAGCACTTTCAGATGAAACTTTTGCACAACAAGGAATCACACTGTATAAAACAGGGGAGATGACGGAGAGATTCGTTTCTCCAAAGACTTATGAAGAGATAAGCCCAGTAATTAATGAGCTTGCAAATGAAGGAGGGAAGTATCCATTCCAATTTACTCAAGTCACGACCATTGGCCCTACACTTGGCGCTGAGATGACCAAGAAGGCCATCATCGCACTCATTGTCGTGGTACTAGCGATTCTTGCATTCATCGCGTTTTCATTCCGTGCAGTGTCAGAACCGGTATCTTCATGGAAATACGGAGTGATTGCTATGGTTACACTTATTCACGATATTATCGTGCCGACTGGAGTATATGTGATTCTTTCTCATAAATACGGAGCAGAAGTAGATACACTATTTATAATCGCACTACTTACAATTATCGGTATTTCTATCTCTGATAAAATCGTGGTGTTCGATAGAATTCGTGAAAATCTAAAATCACATTCAAAGAAAAATTCTTTTGAAGATGTAGTTGGTATGAGTTTGAAGCAAACATTCACTCGTTCTATCAATACTTCTGTGACTGTGATCCTCGCACTTTTCGCACTTTATTTCTTCGGTCCTGTTATGACAAAGTGGTTTACATTAACACTAATAGTTGGAATGATTGTAGGTACTTATTCATCAATATTTGTTGCTTCACCACTTCTTACAATGTGGAATAAGGGGAAATAATTATTAAAACGGCGCCGTAGGCGCCGTTTTAATTTGTTGTATACTATTTACATGACTCCAGAAAAACAAGCAATTGCTACATTTTTAAATCATTACCTAGCCATAGGGACAATCGTAGTCGGTGTTATTGCCATTCTTTGGTTTTATGCGCTTGCTTATGAATGGAAGACAAGAGACGAAAAGATTTTACTATCAAAAATATCTAAAGTGGCACTACCACTTGGATTTTTTATTTCTTTAGTTGGAACTTTGATCTCACTTTATTATTCAGATTATTTAGGAATACTTCCTTGTGGATTATGTTGGTTCCAGAGAGTGTTTATGTACTCACAAACATTTATCTTTGGTATGGCATGGTACAGAAAAGATATGAAGATTTTCCCGTATACTCTTATGCTTTCGACTGTAGGACTTATAGTTGGTATTTATCATCAATATCTTCAAATGGGTTATTCAGAATTTATTCCATGTCCAGCAATTGCAAGTACTATTGATTGTGCGAAGCCTACATTTATTGAATACGGATTCGTTACATTCCCGCTCATGTCTGTAGCACTTTTTGTACTCTTGATTGCATTATCACTCACAGCAGAGAGAAAGTGGTTGAAATAATTATGAATGCTTTAACACAAGCAACGGTAGTTTTTTTAAAAAGTGATGAAGGAAAAGTTTGTCTTGCTAGAAAGAAGAAACCAATACACCATGAGAATGGTGAGATAACTTACAGTCTCGGAACGTGGAATGGATATGGTGGTAAAAAAGAAGCTGAAGATAAAACAATAGAAGATACTGCACTAAGAGAACTCCTTCAGGAATCTAGTGTGTCAGGAGAAAAAAGTGATTTACAAAAATGTGGGCATGTTTATTTTTTCTGGCCGAAGAATGAAAGTAACACTGCAGATATGGAGGTATTTTTTTATATGTTATCAAAATGGAAAGGTGAGGTTAAAGAAGGGGATGAGATGGGAGATCCAGTATTTTTTGCACCAGAAGAGATTCCTTATAATGAGATGATGGGAGGAGACGGAATTATTATTCCAAAGATGCTAAAAGGAGAAAATATAGAAGGGTCACTTTACCTTGGTAAGATAGATGAAAACGGAAAACCACTTTTCAAAGAGATAATGAAAGATCACTTACAAGAGAATCAGAAGATGAGATAAATTAAAATTTATATTGAGACTCCTTTTTCTCTGCACAAATTAATACATTTCTCTAATGTTTCTGATATGTCCATGTCTGAAGTATCTACGATGTGACTATCTTCCGCTGGTCTAAGTCGAGCATTTCCTCGAGACGGATGCATATCCCTCTCATCTCTTATTCTTATTTCTTCTATTATGTCTTCTAGTGTCTTACCTGTATTTTTTTCTAGTTCATCTTTATGTCTTCTTCTTGCTCGTTCTTCTATGTGTGCATCTAGATAAAGTTTTGCATGTGCATCTGTAAATACATGTGTGCACATATCACGACCTTCAGCTACAAGACCAGGATGTTGTATCATTTTTCTTTGCAGTTCATGTACTGCTATTCTAAGTTCTGGAATTGGGGATATTATACTCGCATTTTGTCCCCATTCTTGGGACGAAATAATAGGCCAGATATCCTGGCCTTCAACAATAACCTTTTTACCTTCGAATACTGGGGATATATTCCTAGCAGTTTCTATAGCTTTTTCTACGTCATTTATACTGTGTCCATTTTGTACTATTACGTAAGCAATTAATCTATATAAAGCTCCAGAATTTAAATAATTGAATCCAAAATGCTCTGCTAATTTGTAGGCGATAGTTCCTTTTCCAGAGGAAGTTGTCCCATCAATTGCGATAATTGGGGTGGGTGTTTCTTTCATGTTAATAATTAGTTTAACAGATTTCATAGGCTTGTAAAAACAGCTTATTTACAGGTATTTATACCCATAATCAATTCCTTGACTTTCGCTTTCATTTCCTATAAAATAGACCCCACTTCGTACTGATTAACAGTATGTGGTTATTGTAGTCATTTGAAAATTGAAAAAGGGACTAACAAATGAGGTAAAAGATTTCATTTGTGTGACGTCCCAAATACATTACATAAACATTGTGCATTTTTTTGTTTTTCTTTTGTCACACTCTATTAAATAGAGTTTGATCCTAGCTCAGGATGAACGCTGGCGGCGTGGATAAGGCATGCAAGTCGAACGGAACTAATCCGACGGAAGTATGGAA
>JAHFND010000013.1 GCA_023267475.1 bacterium
TGTCTAGGACTAAGGTGAATTCGGTGACAGGGAGTAAGTCGTAACAAGGCACGGCTAGCGGAAGCTGGTCGTGGATTAATTCAATGTGAAAATGTTCAACACCACTATTTAATAGAGTGTAAGAATCTTGTCGATTATTTGTTTTTAGATAAGGACTTGATGGTGATCCTAAACACTATCCGTGTTACTACGAAATGTAACAAAAGTCTCGCAAGAGCTAGAGTGTGACAAAAGAAAGATTAAAATAGGCACAATGTTTATATAATGTAAAAATAATTCAGGCCGGTCTGCTATGCAGACCGGCCTTTGCCATTTTTATTTCTTTTTGTGTTTGCGATGTTGTGGCATCATCGCACCAAACATGGTGATTTTATTTCTCCTGCTTCTATCCTGGTCCCATCTGTGCCACTCCTTTTCTCCAGGATATTTGTGATACGGAGGGACGAACTGGAAGCCTTGCGCCGCCTTGTTCGTAACCAGATATTCGATTACAAAGAAAGGGACGTAGTAGACATTCCTTCCTTTTCCTTTGTAGTTTATATTTCCCTTTCCGTGATCTCCGGGGTTTCCGTGTTCAGAGAGATATTGTTCGATGCTGTTCTGTGTGAGCTGTTGAGTTGTCTCAACTGCCCATACATGCCTTGAGAGTTCATTCCGCCTTTTTTCGCTGAGTTCCATGATTCCTCCGATTTGTTAGCGAACTAGCCTAGTTCTACCTTATTTATAAGGCTTTTGCAATACTATTGACTTTTACAGTATTTTATGCTATATTATAAGGGTAAGCAGTACCTTCCAACTCTGTGGAGAAATACCATGGCACAATCGCCAATGATTCAAAAAATCAATCGCGAGCAAAACGCTCGCGACCTCAAATTCTTGGTCAATGAAGTGGTTGGGCCAGGAATTGCATTTATCGTTGGTTTTTTCGCACTCATCTATGCTCCTGCATGGATGCCGATGATGAAGGCAGTGATTCACAACCTGACGGCGTAAGCCTGTCGGGGAAACAAAAAGCCGGAGTTGCGTTCAAGCGCTCCGGCTTTTCATATACCTCATTTTGTGGTAGTATTTTGTGACATGCGCGCGCCAAAAGAGTTAGTACTCAGCTGGTACCAGCATAGTGATTTATAGATATTAAGATTAAGTAGATTAGTAATTATTGATAATTATATATACGCGCGATTAGCTCAGCTGGTTTAGAGCATTCGACTGATACTCGAAAGGTCCCTGGTTCGATTCCAGGATCGCGCACCGATTTTAGGTAAAGTGTGACGTCTTTGATATTCTTTATAGTATGAATATTCGGCATATATTATTAAAGGATGTAGTTTCCTTTGGTATTGGTGGTGAAGCAGACATAGTTATTCTTTCAAAAGAAGAAGATATAGTTGAAGCTTATGAATATGCTAAAACAAACAATCTTAAACTTCATATTTTAGGTGGGGGTACAAATACTGTCTTTAAAGATGGACATTCAAATACTCTAGTAGCAAAGATGGAAATGAATGGGCAGACTATAGATGATAGTCTACAAAAGACAGAAAATACAGAAGATGTTTTTATCACTGCTATGGCAGGAGAAGATTGGGATGGTCTTGTAAAGTATGCAGTAGAGAATAATTTATGGGGAATAGAAAATCTTTCTTATATACCAGGCACAGTTGGAGCTTCCCCAATACAAAATATTGGAGCTTATGGAGCTGAATTAAGTAATGTAGTGTTTTCAGTACGTGCTTATGATTCTGTGCGTAATGAATTTGTAAATATGAAAAAAGAAGAATGTGATTTTGGATATCGCGATTCAATTTTTAAAAAGAATCCGAATAGATATTGCATTGTCTCAGTAACATTTAGACTTCTAAAAAATGGAAAGCCTGTTTTATTTTATAAACCATTAGATAAATTAAAAGATAAGAAAGATTTAACATTAAAAGATATAAGAGAGGAAATAATAAAAATACGATCTTCTAAACTTCCTGACCATAAGGAGTATCCTAATGCTGGGTCATTTTTCAAAAATCCTATTCTTAGTCGTGTAGAAAGCGAAGAGCTTTGCAAAAGATATTTAACAGCACCAATATTTAAAGTTAGTAATGGTTATAAGATAGCGGCTGCATGGCTCATTGAGCATGTGGCTAGTATGAAAGGGGTTAGGAGTGGGAATGTTGGTACTTGGCCTGCCCAGCCATTGGTTATAGTAAATTACGGGAATGCTACATTTAAGGAATTGGAGGATTTTTCTAATACTATTATGAAAACTATTGAAAATAATGCTGGAATTCGTCTAGAAAGAGAGGTAAATTTCGTAGAGTAATTTATCCATTTTTTGTGGTAGGATTGGGTTATGGAAGGAACGCTATACATAGTGCCTACACCGATTGGGAACTTAGAAGATATGACTCTACGAGGTATTCGCATCCTAAAGGGTGTGAATTTAGTTTTGTGTGAGGATACTTCTGTTACACAGAAGATGTTTAATCATTACGAAATAGATACACCGACCAGCGTATTTTTTGCACAGACAAAATTAAAAAATGTCGAAAAGATTTTGAAGATGCTAGAAGAAGGAAAACAAATAGCGTTAGTATCAGATGCAGGAACTCCGACTATTTCAGATCCAGGAGTTTTGCTTGTTGATAGAATTCGTACGGAATTACCAGATGTAAAAATAGTGGCACTGCCCGGAGCTTCAGCTATCACGACTGCGCTTTCTACTTCAGGAATATCATCAGCACAGTTTGTTTTTTTAGGATTCTTGCCACACAAAAAGGGGAGAGAGACTCTTTTTAAAGAAATAGCTGAATCAAAGAGGACTATGGTGTTTTATGAATCCGTCCATAGAATAGAAAAAACTCTAGAATCTCTAAGCGAGTGTATATTACCTCCTAGAAGGATAGTTATTGCTCGTGAGATGACTAAGATGTATGAAGAAGTGGTGAGAGGGGAAGCGAAAGATGTAAGGAATTATTTTGTTAAGAAAAGGGATAAGATAAGAGGGGAATTTGTTGTAATAGTAGAAGGCAGGTAGTTTTTTAATAATTTTAAAAAGTGTTAAGCTTAAGTTTTAGAGGATCTTTTATATAAATAAAATAGGGGAAACAAATGCGAAGATGTTGCCAATGTGGAGATGAGTTAATTCTATGTAATGGCTTTGTTGGTGGTGATTTGGCAGCCTTAATGTCTGGGGAGGAGCCCAAAATCCCAATCAAAGAGACCTGTAACAAATGCATAATAAAATATGAATTTGCAGTGAGTCTTGGTTTACCAAAACCATTTCTTCTTACTTCAGAGAAACCTGCCTAATAAGTAGGTTTTCTTGCTTCTTCTTTCGTATTTCTTTATACTGAGCAAATTATGTCACCTCTTGGAATTAAAAGAACAGTTGCAATATTGCTTGTGCTTTCACCATGGGTCTTTGTACCTAGTATATTTAAAGATTTTATTTTTATAGTGGCTGGTGTATTTCTATTTATAAGTACACTTGATTTAAGAAAGAAGTCATCTATTCCGCATGTCCATCAAGAAAACGAGAGTATTCCTGTAGCACAAACACAAGCAGTTGCATGAAGTTAGTACTTTCAGCTATTACTTTTTTAAGTATAGGAACTCTTTGGTTGTTTAATAGTGGTTATCAGAATATTTCTTTTCTTAAGAAAATTGGAACTGAGGATTACTCTAAAAGTGATGTTGGCACTTCTACACCAATACAAAAAGTAACAAACTTTCTTTCTAAAAAATTACCTGATGGTATAAAAGCAAATGCTCAAGAAGAAATCCCTCTTGTGGTTACACATGTTAAGACGCCAGAACATGTAAAAGCAATATACATGTCTTCTTGGGTAGCAGGGAGCCCATCTATTCGAGAACGTCTAGTAAAATTAATAGATACTACAGAGATAAATTCAGTAGTTATAGACGTAAAAGATAACACTGGTCTTTTATCTTGGAATGGAAGAGTCAGTGATTTGAATGAATTTGTTGATGAATTACACAAGAAAAATATTTATGTGATAGGTAGAGTGGCGGCGTTCCAAGATCCTCTTTATGTAAAAGAACATACTGAACAAGCAGTACACTCAAAAGCAACAGGTGGGGTGTGGCATGACAATAAAGGTGTTCCTTGGGTGGATACTGGTTCAAAAGATATGTGGAAGTATATAGAAAATGTTTCTAAAGATGCGTATGCGAGAGGATTTGATGAAATAAATCTAGATTACATACGTTTCCCTACTGATGGTCCATTATCTGATATGACATTTCCAATAAGTGGTGAAAGAGGATTAAAAGATAAGCCAGGAATTGTTTCTGATTTTTATCACTACATAACTGATGCTCTTCACAAGGATGGGATTCCAGTTTCTGGAGATTTGTTTGGAATTATTATGGTTACAAAAGTCGATATAAAAACTTTAGGGCAAGATATGCATACAGCGCTTGAAACATTTGATTATGTTTCTCCAATGGTCTACCCGTCGCACTTTTATGCAGGCACAAATGGTTATCAAAATCCGGCTGCTCACCCTGGAGAGATAATTACTTTTGCAATGAAAGCAGGAGTACAAATCGCAAATGAAGTAGCTAGTAGTACAGGTCAAGCCACATCTACGATAGTCGCTAAGTATAGACCTTTCTATCAAGATTTTGACATGGGGGCTACATATACAGCAGAGATGGTGAGAGCGCAAATTACAGCAGGTGAGGCGCTTGGGATTAATTCTTGGATGTTGTGGGATCCAGCAAATCACTATACACCGACTGCACTTAAGAGCGAGTGATATACTTATTTTTATGAATGATAAAGAAAAACTGACCTACATCGGTCAGGTTGATTATCGAAATAAGTCCATCACCTTTGGTATAAAAGCAGGGGATAGAACTCGTCATACTTACATAATAGGAAAGACTGGTATGGGAAAGTCTACCCTTCTTGAAAATTTAGCTATTCAAGATATTCAAAATGGTGAAGGACTTTGTGTTATCGATCCACACGGTTCAATGGCAGAAAAATTACTTGATTACATTCCAGAATCACGTATAAATGATGTAATCTATTTTGCACCATTTGATACAGATTCTCCGATTGGATTAAACGTTCTTGAAAAGGTAGATAAAGAAAAGAGACACTTGGTAGTAAATGGTATCATGGCTGCTTTCAAAAAAATTTGGGTAGATGCTTGGAGTGCGAGAATGGAATACATTCTAAATAATATAATGCTTGCTTTACTTGAAAATGAAGGCCAGTCTCTTCTTGGAGTAAATCGTATGCTTACTGATAAAGAATATCGTAAGTTTATTGTATCTAATGTTACAGATCCAACTGTAAAAGAGTTTTGGGAAAAAGAATATGCGAATTATTCAGAACGTTTTGCACAAGAGGCAGCACCAGCTATCCAAAATAAAGTAGGACAGTTCGTAGGTAATCCATTAATCAGAAATATTATTGGTCAGAATAAAACATCTATTGATCTACGTGATGTGATGGATACAAAAAAGATTTTAATAGTAAACCTATCAAAAGGAAAAGTTGGAGAGGGGAATGCTAATCTTATCGGTTCACTTTTAATTACGAAAATATATTTGGCTGCTATGTCACGAGCAGATGTTGGACCATATGAACTTGAAAAGTTGCCTCCATTTTATATGTATGTGGATGAATTCCAAAACTTTGCAAATGAATCATTCGCTAATATTTTATCTGAAGCGAGAAAGTATAATCTAGCTCTTACTGTGGCGCATCAATACATAGAACAGATGACTGATGAAGTAAAGTCCGCAGTGTTTGGAAACGTGGGCACTATGATTACATTTCGTGTTGGAGCGACTGATGCTGAAGTTTTTGAAAAGGAGTTTGCTCCTAAGTTCATACTGGACGATTTTGTGAATTTGTCGGCTTATCAGATTTATCTAAGATTAATGATTGATGGACAAGGGTCACAGCCATTCTCTGCTCGTACACTTCCTACAGTAGAAAAACTACCTCAATCTAATGCGAGGGCAATAATTGAGCACTCCAGAAAAGCCTATGGTCGTCCACAATTTGAAGTAGAAAAAGAAATTGCAGATTTCTATAAGCCAATCTTAAAAGAAGAAAAGAAGAAGGAAGATTTTAATCCAAATGAAAGAGAGGTAAAAGTAAGAGAAATAAAGCATGATACTCCGTCACCTAGACAGAACGAAGAACGTAGGACGAAGAACGTAGAACGAAAAGAGTATTCAGCCTCTAATATACAGCAATACAATAATCATGATCCTCGTCGTACAAATAAAGAAAGTCGTACTCGTACAGATGATAAACCCGTCCACTTTGACGATAGACCCGCCCTTTCTTTAAAAGAAGCATTAGCGAAAGCGATGAGTGAAGAAAATACTAAAGAATTTAAGGTAAAAGAGATAGAAAAAAAGGAAGAAAAAATTAAGAAAGAAGTGCCAGAAGATGTTCTTCGAAAGCTGATTGAAGAATAAAACATGAAATATATTGTTGCATTACTTATTTTTATATCAAGTAGCGCATCGGTATATGCAGTTTATATTTCTGAAATAATGTATGATCCGCAAGGATCTGACACTTCTCGTGAGTGGGTGGAAATTTATAATGATACAAATAGTGCTATAGATTTTACGACTTGGAAACTTTTTGAAAGTGGAACGAATCATGGAATCACTAGCTATTCTGGAGGTTCTAGTTTACAGGCAGGTGGTTACGCTGTTATAGCTGATAACCCAATTAAATTCTTGGCAGATTTTCCAAATTTTCAAGGAGTACTTTACGATAGTTCTTTTTCTCTTTCAAATACTGGTGAGCAGTTAATATTGAAAGATTCAAATAGTAATGCAGTCGATACGGTTACTTATGTAACTTCGATTGGTGGAAATGATGATGGTAGTACACTTTCAAAAATAAACGGAACATGGGAAAGAGGGGACGGGACACCAGGAAACATAAATCAATTATCAACATCTTCGATATCTCCTGTGTCAGCTAGTTCAACTAACCAAGTGACTGTTCCACAAATGTCTCCTCCTTCACCGGATATTGTATTTTATTTACCATTTGAACGCACTGTAGTTGCAGGAGCTGATACTGAATTTAGTACCTATGCTACATCTCGCGACGGTAAACAAATAAGTAATTTAGACTGTAAGTGGGCATTTGGTGATGGTGGACAAGGAGTAGGGACTTCTACGTTATATCGTTATGCTTACCCTGGAATTTATGTGGCTCAAGTTGAGGGAGGTAATTTTTATATTAGAGGTGTTGGCCGGACCATAGTTCATGTAGTTCCGCCAGACATAGTCATATCCAAGATTGATATTGGTAAATATGGAGCCTATGTTGATATTTTTAATCCAAATGGCTATTTAGTGGATTTGTCACAATGGAAGTTAACTATAGATGGAGCTAGTTTTCCTTTTCCTAAAAATACTGTTTTATTAGGAAAGACTACAACAAGATTTTCTGGTGTTGCTATGGGTTTTGCGAGCAGTACAGTTACTAGCAGTACTTCTGTAAAAGTACTTTTCCCAAATTTAGAAGAAGTAGCAAAATATGTATATATTCCAAAAGTAGAAATAGTGCACGTATCTACATCTTCAAAGATTTCATCAGTTCCTGTGAGAGCTCAATTAGAAAAATCTACATCGACAATTCAAATATCTCAGAATAAGAAAGATACAAGGATAATTACATTTATAAAATCTATTTTTAGAATTTAACTACTCGCTAGTTTGCAATTTATTTCTTAGATATAACCGTAGTTCTTTATCTTTTCTGTAAGCAATGTAAGATAGTATTAGGACTAAGATTTCTACTACTATTGCTATTTCATTTCTTGAATAACTAAAGTTTTGCTGTAGGTATTGTATTAAAGTATTTCCAATAGTTTGATGGAGAAGATAAAGAGGATAAGTAAGACCTCCAATAATTGCAAATAGCATACGAGTTTTCTGATTCTTTAAATATTTTGAAATATAAATGAATAATATTACAAGTAAGAATAAAACTATATTTGAGTAAGCAATTATTTTTCCATCAAGTGGGTTCGGTACGAAATATGCAGGCACTGCAATAGGGGAAATATAGATAGTGTATAAAAGACTAGTAATAATTAGCAGTTTGTCAGATAACTTTTGTAAATTAGTTTTTATTCTTTCTTCAAGATATAAAGCGATAGCTCCTCCCATGATGAAATATGAAGCGTGACGCACGAGTAACATTTTTATAAAAAAGTTCTGGTCTATATGAAGAGCAAAAGATGCGGCACTTACTATAAGCCACCCCCAGAAAAAATAGCGGATATTTTTCCAAGAAAATAGATATACGAATAATCCAATACCAATATAGAAAAGTAATTCTACAGCTAAAGTCCAATATACTGGATCCACTAGTCCGCCGTATCCAAGCAGAGAACTTAATTTATCTCCAAGCATTGTCATACTGATTAGGTACTCTGCAAATTTTACAGGCTGACCATTTGGCATTAAAAGCGTGAATAAATATGTGAAAGTACAAGCTATCCAAAACATTGGGTAAAGTCTGATAAATCTTCCTATGGCAAAGTTTCTAGTATTTGAGTTCGCGACACTTTGAGAAATCACAAAACCAGAGATTATAAAAAATAATGGAACCCCTAGATTTCCATATCTAAAAATAGTAAGAGTAGCTGTGAGTCCAACAGGGGCAAGACCAAAGAAATAATGAAAGTTTGTTACACCGAGAGCAGCGATAAATCTAAGTAAATCAAGGCCTGTATAGTAGGTTTTCATGAAATATCTTTAAAGTATAACATGTAAGATTTAGGTCTTAAATCTATCAATTTGCTATAATGTCAAAATTATTATGTCTTTATTAAAATGGTTTTCTAATAATGTGAAAAAAGTTTTCTCTAAAAGGAATCCTTTAAAATTCCTCGTTGTCCACTTGTTTAAGAAAATTATAAGAGTTATAAGTACACTCTTTCCAACTTTCTTAGATATAGTACCTATTATTTATCGTAAGGGTAATTTTAAGTTACGTCTTGCGCCGACATTACTTAGTTATGTGATGTATGAATATGAAGAAGTGAGAGAAGAAGATGAAAAGTTTATTGCAAGTTTGTTGAAGGATGGGGATGTATATATAGATGTCGGAGCAAATGTTGGAAACACTACTTTGTCCGCTGCTTATGCTGTCGGTAATAGTGGGCACGTGTATTCATATGAGGCTCATCCAAGGACATATAAATATTTACAGAGGAGTATTGCTTGTAATCAAAATTTTATTTCGAGAATTACAACTAAAAATGTAGCACTTGGAGAAAAAAGAGGAGAAGTATTTTTTACTGATTTACAAAATGATGACATAAATAAAGTAAGTGATGTAGGTAAAGTGAAGGTGCAGATGGAGACATTGGATGAACAAAAACTTCCTACACATATAAATATATTAAAGATAGATGTAGAAGGTTATGAATTTTTTGTTTTGAAAGGAGCACAGCATTTACTTAATAATACTGATATTTTAATATTCGAAAGTTATACAAAAAATTATGAGACATTTGATGTTACTTTAAAAGAGGTAATTAGTTATCTTCATGATTTGGGTTTTGTTATTTATAAAAAATTAGAAAGAAATAATATTGCAAAAATTAAAGAAGACTACCATTCTTTGGATTGTGAGGATTTGATTGCTTGCAAAGATGAAAACATACTCACTGGAAAAGGACTAAAGATTGGGTAGTTTTTATGGTAAAATAGCTTGTAATAGGGGTTAAAATCCTTTGTATATAAGGCTTAAATATATATAAGGGTTTTGGCCACTGTATAACAATGCTTAATTATCTAAAAAGACTATCTGAGTTTAGTATTTTGAAGGATGTTTCTTGGTATACACTTTCTCAAATTTTTATACAAAGTGCTGCGT
Organism: bacterium; assembly: GCA_023267475.1. GTDB lineage: Bacteria > Patescibacteriota > Minisyncoccia > Phycocordibacterales > UBA5272 > UBA11704. The sequence goes on from JAHFND010000013.1 coordinate 9,899, forward strand.
TTTTTAGCGCCATAATTGTAACCAGATATCTTGGCCCAATTAATTTAGGACTTTATGGTTTCGTGCAGAGTTATGTAGCGACTACTCTTACTGTAGTTTCAGGTGTAGATTTTTATTTTACATGGAAGATTGCGAAGAGTGATAATTTTTTCCGGGATATTCAAGAAGCGATGGGGTATAAGTTATCTATAAATATTTTATTTTCTATCTTAGGTATTGGTTCAGCTTGGGCGGTCTTGCCGGCAGATGTGGCGTTTATGGTAACAATAATGTTAGCACCGATGTTTTTATCTTCATTTAATGTTTTTTCTTTTTACGCATTAGCAAAAAATAAAGCAAAATTAATTTCTATAATTTATGTTATCTCTTCAATAACTATATTTTTAACCAAGCTGGGATTGGTTTTTATAAAAGCACCGCTTTACGCTTTCGTTATTGTCGCTGCTATCGACATGTTACTAACTGGAACTATTTTGACTCTATATTTTTTGAGAGACAAAGAATGGGAAGGGGTTATATCAACTTTAAAGATTCCTTCATTTTTTAAATCTGTTACATTTTTGTATTCTGTTAAATCAAGTATTCTCGCGCTTGTATGTTGGCAATTACTTCAGCGTGTAGATCAGCTGTTATTAGCTACTATTTCTAATGCTTATAATCTTGGTATTTATGTTTCTGCAGTAAAGATAGCAGAAGTGCCAAACTTTTTGGCTGGGGTTTTATCTTCAGCATTAATTTCCCGCATGGCATACGTAGCGGTTAATAATGATGATAAATCTAAAGGTAATTTGAGAAAAATTATGTTTTCATATTTAGGTGTTGGGAGCTTGATTGCCTTAATGATAGTTGTTTTTGCACCACTTGCTGTGCATATTCTTTATGGAGCAAGATTTGCAGAGTCTATTCCAGTACTGCAAGCATATGCTTTATCGATCCCAGGGATGTACATGAATTATTTTTTCCTAGGGATGTATGGAGCACGAGATAGACAGCATCATCAGGTGGGAATATTCGGGGCGGCAGTATTAGTAAATGTCATCCTTATTTATGTTCTTACCCCTATGTACGGATTGGTTGGTACTGCTTTTGCTACGGTCGTTGCTTACTCATTTTCAGCGTTATTGTTTTATATTAATCTAGATAATAAGAAGCATCATGGGACAAATTAAAAAATATTCCAATTTTATATTTTTTTCTCCAGGTCCAGTTGGGGATCATTTAGTTACAATTGATTTTGCGAATCATTTTTTTGAAGCCACAGGTTTGAATTCAACTATTTTGGTTAAACACCCAAATAAGTTTTTACGTGATTTATCTTTACCTTATGATGATCATATAGATTATGTGGGGATAACTTCATTAGGAGGTATTTTAAAAACCGTGTGGCTTTCCATAAAAAGTATATTTCAAAAAAATTGTTATATTTTAATTTTTCCAATACCGCTACCACTTTACCTTTTAATATTCTGTAAATTTATTCGTTACTTTACACGTAGTCGTGTGGTTGGTTTTAATCATGAAGGAACAAAGTTTTTCCCTGTTGGTAAGGGATACAGAAAAGATCTAGGAGAGGAAAATACTATCCCATTACTTGCTGAACCATTTTATATGAGTGCAAATGAGATGTTGGAATTTCTAGGCTATAAATCTATTAACAGAGTTCCTAACTTAGAATATATTTATAACGAAAATATTTTTTCAAAATTAAATATACAGAAAGGGAAATACATTGCTATGCATGTAGTGCCATCATATAAGTTTAGAAGTTTGCCTACAGATAGATGGAATTATATTATCAAAGAATTACTTAATAAGTTACAAGGTGTAAAGATTGTCCTTACTGGAGCGAAAGGAGATATGGATTTTATAAATGAATGTATTTCAGATTTACCAAAAGAAAATATAGTCATCGCAGTTGGTAAGACCGATACCCAAGAACTACTCACTCTTTATGCTAACGCAAAAGTAAATGTCACTGTTCAAACTGGAAATGGTCTAATTATAAATATGCTTCACGTACCGACAGTGGTGGTAAACATTAAAGGTACAGCGATGTTTTATTATGACTTCAATGAAAAGGCTAAGATACTTTATTCCACTAAGGATTGTATCTGTGATCCATTTAGAACCTCTTGTAATTTTATAAAATATAAAGGTGGAGAATATATGGCTTGTATTTTTAATATAAATGATGAGGATGTCATCAATGAAACTATTTCTAGATACCATGGAAAATAATAATTTTAAATTTCCACCAATTTTCGTAATAAATCTTCCAAAAGATAAAGATAGGAAGGATTTTATGGATGGTCAACTTAAAGAGATGGGAATGAAGTATGAATTTATTGAAGGTCGTCTTGGAACAGATGCTGATGTTATC
>JAHFND010000014.1 GCA_023267475.1 bacterium
AGTAAAGTTAAGACCTGATCCAGAAATATTTGTAGTAGAAGCAAATGTAGAGAAGAAGTTTGTAGTAGTTGCGCGAGTGGCAGCAAAGAGAGTTGTAGTTCCGTTAGTGACGGTCTCATTTAATACTGAAAGATTTGTTGTTGATGCAGTCACTGCAGCAAATAATGTAGTAGTTCCATTTGTAACTGTCTCATTACTAAATGTTGCATTAGTTGCAGTTAATCCAGAAATGAATGCGTTAGAAAAATTAAGACCGGAACCAGAAATAGAAGTTGATGATGCATTTCCAAATGTTAATAGTCCTGTTACATCGACTGACAATAATGAAGCATTAGATGACGATGCAACGTTGAATGGATTTATACCTGATGTTCCTTTTACATTAAATGTAAATAATGAAGATGTTGCGTTTACTCCAGATACTATTCCATTATCAATAAGAGTTCCTGTTGTTAACGCTGTAGAAGATAACCATGTTGCTACCTTACCCATAGTTCCTCCAGACAAAGATCCTCCTGCGACAGAGCCAAAGTAAAGTGATCCGTTTCCATCAGTAAGAAGTGCTTGACCAGTACTTCCTGTATCTGGAGGAAGTGTAAATGTTATATTCCCTGATTGTGTAGAAGAAGAGACTATTTGTGTTGAGAAATTATTTGATGCATTAGCAAAATAAATTCTTCCAATAGAGGATGAAGGTACACCAAGAGTAAGAACTGAAGAAGATGCATTGTTCAAAGTCGTCTGACCAGTAATATTTAATGTTGCTCCTGTTAATCCACCAATGAAAGCATTAGTTGCAAATAATCCTGATGCAGAAAAATTAGTAGTAGATGCATTAGTAATTGTTGCACCTCCAGTAAATGTATTAGTAAATGTAGCACCTGTTGCAGATAGATTTGTAGTCGAAGCTTGAGCTAATGTAGTTTGTCCACTGACACTTAAAGTGGTAGCGGTAGTAGTTGCGAGAGTCGATGTCCCACTCACATTAAGATTTGATGCTGTAAATATTCCTCCAAGTGAATCTACAGAAAAAAGATTTGAGCCAGAAGAATTTTTAATTTGGAAAAGATCTGCTACCTGATTTAATCTTGCACGAATAGCAAGTGCTGTTGTATTTGTGGAAGTTGATTCGATGGAGACAATTGTGGAAGGGTTTGGTGTAGTAGTTCCAAAAGATGATGCATTATCTGCCCCGTTTACAGAACCACTTACTTTTGCAAATGGAGAAATACTAACTCTTTGTCTTGGAGATAATGTTTGAAAACTGGCATTATCGGACGACACTTCGACTTGAAGGAAGACATCGTTTGAAGTATTGAAATTATAGTCCAGTGTGTCTGGATAACCGTTTGCAGTATCTCCAATATTTACATTAAAAATTCCTTGCTTAACAGTCGTAGAAACGGTCCCTGGTGCACCAGTTGGCCACAACTTACTTCCTGATCCAACACTCGCATTATCCCAAATTGAAAACTTGAAATAATAAGTAGTTCCATTACCTCCTAGAAAATTACTAGATGAATCAGCAAGACGTCCTTGATAATTAAAAATAGATGGGATACCAGCAGAGTGGACAAACTGTGTAGAAGAAGAGAAAGCGAACACAACAGTTGCAATAAGCAAAGTAGCAAAAGCTCGTCTCAAAAAATTCCTAAAGTTCGCCATGAGATTTATGTTTTTAATTATATAAAAAATAACCTCAAATCACATCAAAAAATAAGTAAAAGTTGTGGATAACAAATAAACAAAAAATCCTTACAGAATAAAACTAAATTGGAAATATTAAACATCCAAAAAATAGAAAAATTATTATGATTTTTATCAGTCAAAAAACATCAAAAAAATAACCTCAGAAATCAATAATTTTATATCGAAAAACACCCTATCTATTCTCTTTATTTCATGTTTCTATCTTTCTGTTTTCTCGAATAGTTTAAATAATATTGAATTATATACCTTTTTTTATTACTAATATTTAAAGCAAAAATTAGTAAAAATCACATGTATTTATATAATATTCAGAATAAAAAACTAACGACCACTTTGTGTTCGTTAGTTTTCGATTTTTATGAAGTTGCTCGACTTATCTTTTTAGCATTTATTCCCTTTTCTATCCTTTTATCTCTTTTTACTATTTTTCTTCCACTCCTCTACTCCAGCTGACTTTCTTTCAATTTCACTTGCATTCCGAATATATTTTTTATTTTTATCTGGAATTATTTTTATATGCTTCATATAAAATATTTTACTTGATATACCCCATAAATCTTTTTCTTCTGTCATCCAACTCTTTCCAAACTTATTCATATCAATCGGTGATGTATAACCACGCAAAGTTTTCTTCCCATCAGTTAATAAAAAATATTCATGAAAATATGAAAGCGCAAGTTCACGAATTGTTTTATAGATTGGATCTCTGAATCTTAATACTGCGTGATTTGTTTTACTTATCGCACCCCAGTATCCATTTTTTTTAAATAGCGCCACGCAGTGGTCAAAATCTTTTCCAGTTATTTTTAAATTCATGACAAGTGGTTTCTCACCGTTTACCATAAGTGCAGATGATGCAAAAAAAGCACCCTCGATACAGTGTGCTTTTTTCTCTCTCATCACACGACGTGGTGACATAACTGTCTCCCCTTTTTCTTCAAAATTAAAAGGTATAGAATCAAGAAAATCTTGTATCTTGTTTGGAGTGTTTAATTTCTTTAGAAAAGAAATCTCTTGTTTAGTAAGATTATCCATAAGTTATATTCTACCAAAATATGACCCTTTAGTCCTTAATCTAAATATGGTATGATTCCTATGTAAATATTGGGGAATCGTCTAATGGTAGGACACATCCCTCTGGAGGATGGTATTGGGGTTCGAGTCCCTGTTCCCCAGCAAATGAGCATAGCGAATATTGGTGTGGAACAGAAAGTGAACTGCTTCACTTTCGTAGGGACTCGAATGGGGGTCGCAAAATCTTTTGTTTTTGTACAACAAAAAACTGATTTCGTGACCGAGTCCCTGTTCCCCAGCTTAAAACTGGATGTATACTAGAATCATATGGGTATACAAGTAGAATTCAATCCTGATTTAGCGTTAAGAAATACTTCAGAATATAAAGCCGGCAATAGAAAAATTGAGGAGTGTATTCCTGAACCATTAGAAATAAATAAAGTATATAATTTTCTAAAAGAAGGACAAAGAATGTACTGGCTAGAAGGAGAACTGCCGCTACTGGAAACAAAAGGTAACGGTGATTTATCAAAACCAAAAGCAAGTATTGTTATTTTGGAAGCCACACATGTAAAAGAAGATAACAAAATATACACCAAAGGGAAATATAAAGTTATCAAGACTCTCTCTGAAGATGAAATATACTTTAATGGTGTCAGCAAAACCTAACAATCCATCTTTGTAACCTTTTCATATATAATACGTCTATATACTATTATGACTACTCAATCAAAAATTTTTTATTTAACAGCAATAGTTCTCGTACTTTCTGCATCATATTACTATTCGTACAAAAAACCATCTTCATTAGAAGATATTAATTCTACCTTAAATTCCACATCAACAAATAACACGACTAAAGGAGAAATAAAAAATATAAATAATAATGGTCTATACGGATACTCTGATGGAATATATAACTTTACTATGAGATTCCCCTCTTACGTACAATCAAACAATTTATTTTCTACATTCCATGAAATCGGAAACAACTGGAGACTAAACCCATCTCAAATAAATCAAGGTAAACCTATCGTCTCATTTATAATAAAGAGAATAGACCAAGGTGGTGTGGCAACAGGAAAGGCTTACCCATTATTCTTTACTTCAGAAGTACGTGTAGGTGTAAGTCCTAATACGAAATTATGCTACGAAACAGATGCTGGTTATACAAATCAAAAAATAACAAATGTGGAAATAAATGGTGTCACGTTTAAGAGATTCAGTTTCCAAGATGCGGCTATGATGAAATATGTACAGGGAGAAAGCTATAGGACTATACACAATGATACGTGTTATGTACTTGAACAAATAAAAAATGGTTCAAACTATAGAGATGACACTATGACTACTGGACTTTCTGAAGGAACATTAAATGACTACTATAATGTAGGTGAGCAAATTATAAAAACATTTAAGTTTACAAAATAATTATAAAGAGACGCGCACTAGTCGTATTTCATGATACGTATACTTTCCTTTCAACTTTTCAAACACTGGCGTCAATTTTGTTGTCTTTAAATCCTTAAAAGCTTTTACAATAATATCTTTATCTTTCTTTTTTGGAAGCACATGTTTTAATTCTACTTTCTCTTTAAGTTCTACTAACTTTTCAATATGACCAATAATAGTATCCACTGAAAGATTTCTTTCATCTGCGATTTCTTCTATACTCATTCCGCTCTTTAACATCTCTTGTGTCTTTGTGTGTGATGCGACTTTTACTTCAATATCATCCATTTCATTTTCATCTAACTCAGTCACTTGTCCTCCATGTTCTAACAAGAATTTCTCATGAAGCTTCTCTAATTGCTTATCAGAATATTTTTCTATAGCATTTTGTGCCTGTTCACTTTTTGCACGAAATGTAGCATCAGCTTCACGTACCTCTTCTGCAATCTGAAGCGCATTATTATTAAATCCTTTTAGATATAGTCCTTTCATCGTCTTTAAACGTGAAAGTGCCACATATCCCTGCCCTGAGGCAAAAGACCTTGAAAGGTCAATTTCTGCCTTATCGAGCGTCATACCTTGTGACTTATGCACTGTGATTGCCCATGCAAGTTTAAGTGGAAGTTGCATGAGTTCGGCTTTTACTTTTCCATCCTCTTCTATCTTCCAAGAGTCTGTTTTTATTGTTACTTTCTTTCCACTTAATAGCTCAACAACTGGTGAACCTTCTTTATCAAAAGATGAAATTACTCCCATAGATCCATTTACATAACTTCTATCTTGCGCATTTTTAATACAAATAACTTTCGCCCCTACTTTCAATCGTAGATTTTCTTCTGCTAAACAATTCTTCTTCAATCCTTCCACAATATTAGCTTTTCCTTTTGTTATCATCGCATATGTGCGTACTTCTCCTTTTATAGAATTAAAAGCTTTATTATTTATTTCATCTACATTTTCATTATGAGTATAAAGTTTAATGTGATCATCAGTGTGTCTTTTCTCGCTCGCACGCTGTAATAATTCAAAATGTTCTTCCTCTACTTCACCCGATCTTATTGCATCCAAGATAGAAGATAACCTGTCATCATCTTGGCGAAACTGTTCTGTAAGATAACAGACTACTGGCTTTGCTTCTTTCCATGCACGCGACATAAAAGCAAATACGTCAGTACTCTCATATTCATTTCCTCCACGTACGACGGGTGGAAGTTGGAAAAAATCTCCCGTGAATACTACTTGTATTCCACCGAAAGGCTTATCGCTCCTGCGCATATGCTTCGCCACTTTATCAAGCATGTCTACAAAAGAAGCATGAAGCATAGATATTTCATCTATTATTAAAACTTGTGTTTCATTCCATCTCTTATATAGATTTTGTTTTTCTTCAAGAGCGTCTAGATCATACGCATGTAATTTTTGTTTAATGCCAATACCACTCCATGAATGTATGGTTGTTCCATTTATATGAGTAGAAGCGATACCGGTGGACGCTGTCACCGCATATCTAACACCGTGCTTTCTTAAATACGAAATATACTCACGTAAAGCATAACTTTTACCTGCTCCCGCTGCTCCAGTAAGAAATGTAGTGTGCCCGAGTTTTAAGATGGAGAGCGCCTCTTTTTGAGTCATGAAATGAGTATAGCAAAGTAAAAATTTAATATTTTATTAAATTGACAATATAAAATAATTATGTTATTTTAATAACAGGTTACAACGCATTCTACTCTTACGAAAGCGAGGTTCATTGTGAACATCAGAAAAATATGGGCCTTACGTCTAAGCTTTTGTTTTGGCTTTTTCGTACCAATATTTTTTGCATGGAGTATATTCATGCACGAAGTACCCCCACAAAACATTGCTACATGGGGGATGATATTGCTTCTGGATATCGTCGGACTCATTCTCGTCTACCAGACTGGGAATAACGACCCGAGAATTCAATGGGGGTGGTTTATTGCAGCGTTATGCATATTCGTTGCAATTATTACCACAAGCAACACCTTCGAATGGGGAAAGATAGAAGCGTTATCTTTCGTGTTCTGCGTAGTATCAATCTACATCTGGATGAAATATGATGCAAAATTTGGCCTTTGGCCTTACATGATTGCACTCTATATATCATTCACACCACAGGTAAAGGACTACTGGGTATCCCCTCAACCTGAGACATGGTGGCTATGGGCAGGTACAATTGCTGGATGTCTATGTGCTATATACGGAGCAAAGAAACGTGACTTCGGCAATATATTCATCCCAACTGCCGTGATTCCACTGAATGCAATAATTCTTGGAATCGTTCTGCTCTAATCAATCCACTTCCGAAAGACCCAAACGGAGGTGGGTTTTTCATTTTATATCTTCAAATATTTTCTAACAGCAAGTAGAGAAGAAATTACAGCAAGTAACACTCCAGATAAAAGTAACAACCCAGTCAATTGGAAAATATGTGTTACAAAATAATGATTTATATTCATACCTTCAAAGAAAAATACTGTCTTTTTTGTAACCCACATAGTCGCCGGATAAAATATCACGAGAGTGACTATTGTCGCAATAAGAGCATATAGAACTGCCTCCACTATAAAAGGACCGCGAATAAACATATTTGATGCCCCTACTAATTTCATAACAGCGATTTCATCACGGTACACAAATATCGCAAGACGTATAGTGTTATATACAATCATACAACTCATCAAAATAAATATCATAGAAAGCCAGAACCCAACAGTATCAGTCCACCCTATAATATTGTTTAATTTATCTATACTATCTTTAAGTTGATAATAATTTATTTTATCCACTGCCCCTGCTGAATCACCAAGAAGTCCTGATGAAGAAGTTAGTTGATTTGCGATTGATTCATATTGTGAAGTATCTTTAGCTGTGATTGCAAGTGATGCTCCGAATGGATTATTCCCTAATTCATCTAATGCTTGAAGAGTTAAAGTATCCCCTGAGTGTTTTGTCTTGAAATCTTCTAATGCCTGCTCTCTTGATGTATAAGTCACTGATTTTACTTGTGAAAGACCGAGTAGCTTCGCTTTTACGTCTGCTATATCTTGTTCTGCAGCGTCTACTGTGAAATACACTCTAACATCTACCTTTTCACGCACTTGATCTAATGTGTAATCAAAAATCGCACGGAATAAATAAAATGAAGTGATAATAGAAAGCGTAATAGTTAATATAAATATAGAAGAAAGAGAAACTGTACGATTACGATAAAATCCTCTAAACCCTGCTGTTACTATTCTTCTTGTAAGTGTAGTTTTCATAAATTAATTACATAGCAAATTTTCCTGACTTATGATCACGTGTTACTTTTCCATCTTCCATAGTAATCACACGACGACCAAGAGAGTCCACTATCCCTTTATTGTGAGTGGTCAGTATAACAGTAGTACCTAAATCATTTATCTTCTTTAAAATTTGTACAATATCATATGTGTTAAGTGGATCTAGATTTCCAGTTGGCTCATCTGCGATAATAATCTCCGGACGATTTATGATTGCACGAGCAATAGCTACACGCTGTTGTTCTCCACCTGATAATTGATGAGGAAAGTGATGCATCTTATCTTTTAAATCAACTAAATCCATGACATGTGGAACATCATCTTTTATATCTTCATCCATTTTACCAGCTGCTTCCATGGCGAAAGCCACATTTTCATATGCTGTCTTATTTGGAATCAACCTAAAATCTTGAAAAACTACACCTACCTTTCTTCGGTATTTAGTCATATCTTTTCCTTTTAACTTATGTATATTATCTGAATGGAATGATACCTTTCCTTCTGTAGGATGTTCTTCAGCAAGAAGAAGTTTTATTATAGTCGTCTTACCAGCTCCAGAATGACCTACAATAGATACAAGTTCACCTTTGTGAATTGTGAGATTTATATTATCAAGTACTTTTTTACCATCTTGATACTCTTTAGATACCCCTTCGAAATAAAGCATGTATCTAGTGTAACATAATGAATCACTCATTATGTGAATATGAAAAGCGCCGTTTGCACGGCGCTTTCTCCGATGTTTGAAAATCATCGCTTCCAGAAGAACCACTGATCAGGATCATACATCCAATCACTCAGAACTTCTGGACAATTCTTGCGTGGCTTGGAATAGCCGATTACTCGGAAACGATTATTGCAGCAGCACAACCCAAGAGCCACGTACACATACTCGTAGTAACCGCCTCTGCCTTTAACAGGCAAAGCCCAGCACTGGAATTCTATCTGATCTCCAGTTTCAGCATCATCCAGAATTGGATATATGGGTGAAACTCCGAACCCATAAAAATCAAGATGCTTGAATACATCATCAGCACGACAATGAGCCAGCAACATCTCGAATGCATATGATTCTGTAGGCGTGAGACTTTTCTGTGTCACGGGATGACAGTATTCCACCCCTCCTACCAGGCGCCCACGCTCATCAAACTTGACCACTGGATTGCCCATCACTGCCCCCTTAGATTTTTATTTGTTTAAGAATAGTTCTTAAATTTCAAGAACTGGTTGGTATAAATACTACTCCTTAATTTAAATAAACACAATAAACCTTGTTTATAAGCCTTTTTCTGCCTCTATAAATCCATCTATCTCCCCTTTCTCAAGCACTCCCGCTACATCACTTGTCTCATAATCTGTTCTATGATCTTTCACCATCTTGTATGGATGAAGTACATAAGACCGAATCTGATTTCCCCATTCTATTTCCATGGTCTTACTGATTTGTCTTCCTTCAATCTCAGCTTTTCTTTTTTCTTGTTCAAGAGAAAAAAGTTTTGCAGACAATATATCTAACGCTTTTTGTTTATTTTGTTCTTGTTGTCTTTCTGTAGAAACCGAGACAGAAATATTTGTAGGTATATGTACGATACGCACTGCTGTCTCTCGCTTGTTTACATTCTGTCCTCCTGGACCACTTGATTTCGATGTTTCGACTTTTATTTCATCAGGATTTATTTTTGTACGCTCTACATCTGGAAGAACCGGTAATACTTCCACCATTGCAAATGAAGTGTGGCGCTTTGCATTCGCATTAAATGGAGAAATTCGTACTAATCTATGCACACCAGGTTCATTCTTAAGTAATCCATAAGCACCTTTCCCTTCTACTTCAATAGTCACATTTCGATATCCATTCTGATCATTTCTATTACTATGCAGCACTGAATATGTAAAATTTTTATTTACAAAATACTTCTGATACATTTCAAGTAACATCCTAGCAAAATCTTCACTATCGTCTCCACCAGCACCAGCAAGTATTGTTAATATCGCATTACCTTTATCTAATGCATTAACTCCATCTCTTTTATCTTTCAATTCTCTAATCTTTTTTATTACTTCTTGAGCTCTTTCTTTATTATTCCAAAATAAAACACCATTCATCTCTGCTTCGAGTTCTGCAATTTCTTTTTCTATATCTGTATTCTCCATTTCAATACATTATATCATTCAAAATAAAATCAAATCGCCGATATTTTTTAATATTTGGAGCCAACCCCGGGAATTGAACCCGGAACCTACGGTTTACGATACCGTTGCTCTACCAATTGAGCTAGGTCGGCCATCTCCACAATCACACTCTAACAAATAATCTTTACACAAAAACATAATACTATATACTTTAGGAAAGACAATAACTACCAGAGTAACCAACCTATTTATGCCACCTTTCTCTTTTCATATAGAATCAACCCCTTCAGAAGGTGCAGATCCTGCTGCAAATGAACCTATTTTTAATAATACCCCTGAATACAGAGATGCTAATGTGGTAACCGAAGATGAGTGGAGACAATTTGTAAAAAATGGAGAAGTAACAGAATCACGATTGCTAAGTCTAGTCTATAAAATAAAAAATAATGCAAAATTATCTGAAAAAGAAGAAGCTATGCGTAGTGAGAACTACAAAAATATAAACGATAAGTTGGCTCAATTAAAAGCTAACGAGGAAGCTGAAAAATAAAAGATCTTTAATATTACACGGAGCCGACGAGCAGGATTGAACTGCTGACCTCGTCATTACCAATGACGTGCTCTACCAACTGAGCTACGACGGCTTTTCTATATGATTTAATATTTATTATATAATAAGGCAATTCTACACTTTTTCACGTCTTTCTTCAATTAAATTAAACATAATATTTCTTGCTTTGATATTATTAAAATAAATAGTTAACACTCCATATTTAACTTTTTTTGTGTATGTACCATTATTTCTTGTTTCTGTAATAATTGTTTTCATAAATTGAGACTTAAATACTTGCAATTTATTACACCAAAAACTTATAACCTTTTCTGGTGACATATCTGAAAACACTTGTATTCCAAAACTTAGTTCTTTTTTAGGAATAGAAAAAAATATTTCTAAAAAAGATATAAAAGTTAAAATTAAATCTGGATCAGTATTGCCAAGTTTAATGGAATGTTTATTTGCTTTTGTTCCTTCTCCCCAGTACAATCCTATACCTACCCCATATAAAATCGCTTCTTCTTTGGTTTTTGGCCCATGAAATAAAAATGGATCACCTTTTGGATTATTAAATACATACGCACTTTCAGATAAATCGCGCCTTAAAAGATTATATTTCTTCATCCAATAAGCGACTTTATTTGGTGAACATTTTAATATTTTACTTATCTGCATCATTGATAATTTTTTATTAAAATATAATTCTCTTAGCTTGTTTTTTGATAAAATATCTTTTGACTTCATATTTTATGTATTAGTCTATACATTATAGTATATAACTAAACCATAAATAATATATTTAATTATTCACATAATCATACCTAACCTATAGAAATAATTTTTGAAGGAGAATGATGCCCACTTACGATACGAACTGACTGATTTGGATATTCTTCTCGCACGATTTCAAGCACGCGATTATTTGCTAAATTATTTTCGGCAGGCATTTTTACCCACACGCGCCATGAATCACTTTCTATCTTCTCTATCTTTTCTTCTTTTGCATCAACTACTACTTTAATCTTTAGATACATGTTTATTCGTGGCATGTTTAGCACGCCATTCATCTATTAATTTATGATTTCCTTCCACTAGGACTTTCGGTACTTTATATTTCTTTCCTTTATATTCATACACTTCTGGACGCGCATATATTTCATGTGATGCAATTCTGTTTTCTTCAATACTATCTTCAGCGTTTAATACTCCTTTTATTTGACGAGTGATTGCATCTATACAAACCATAGCAGGTAATTCTCCACCAGTTAAAACATATGGACCTATACTCCACTCTTTCGCTTTCAAAATCTTTTTTACTCGTGCATCTATCCCTTCATATCGTCCACAAATAAAAATAATGTCTGTATATTTTTTTGAAACACTTTTCGCAAGTGTATTTGTAAACATATCCCCTCCTGGATTAAACATCACCACTAATACTTTTATGTTTTTCTTTTTTGATAGTTTTTTATCAATTTTTTCCACACAACGAATAAGTGGGTCTACCCACATAACCATACCTGGACCTCCACCATAAGGACGACCGTCCACACGTCTATGTTTATCAACGGTAAAATCACGTAATGCATACGTGTTTATTTCAATTGTTTTATTTGTTATCGCACGAGAAATAATTGATTCTGCAAAATAACTTTCAAACATATTCGGGAAGATTGTAACAACATGAAATCTCATATACTTGACATCCTATCATATTTATAGTAAATTTCAAAAATCATAACCAATTTGGAGTGTCGCAATGACTGCCCCAGAAGTAACGGTTAAAGTTCTTTCTCCATACGATGCTGACGACTGGGATTTGGCTAAGTTTCTAAGTCATAATCCTGATAAAGTAATCGAGCTTGGAATACCTGGGCATCTTAATCCAAACGGCGA
>JAHFND010000039.1 GCA_023267475.1 bacterium
TACATCTCGAATCATTTATTTCTTGCAGTGTAACTTCAAGGCCATCAGAAAAAATTATTTTTTCGTGTGGATGAAGGGTTACCGGTGCGTCAAACGAGATACTACTGGATGTGGTTGCTGATATAGGTTTTTCGTTTTGATTTTCTATACTCCGCACAAAAACTTCTCCACTCGGAACACGACATTTCTCTGGATAACTTTCCATCACGGGATATCCTGCGTTTTTACATTCCTCAAAGCTTGTAATCTTTTGGATGGGTGCACTCACTAGTGTTGGGCGATACACTACAAGTACCACAAGGAGAATACTCAATATTCCAACACATACAATTAACCATTTTGTATACATACTTTCATTATATCACTGAATAGAGTAAGTCGATGTCACTACGTAGATGTAGAAACTCTATATGGATAGATAAAATCCCTTAGAAATATTCCGAAAAGTTTTTCATCATGAGAAAAGCGTTGCTGTGCAGTGTCTTCAAGTGGTACAAATGCTTCGGCAATATATTAGCCGAAATCCCTTAAAACAAAAAACTACTCTCAAATGAGTAGTTTTTTGTTTGGCCAATATTGAACCTTCTCGAGTGCTCGAACCTACTCTCTCTTCTGTAAGGAATTCGCTTTCACAAGGATAATGAAGTGCGGGTTATGCAATTCTGGAATTACAGCGGATGAGAAGTTCAAGAAACTTGTCAGTGGTGGTGTGAATCGCCACGTGTATTATAGGTGTACGAAGTCCAAGGATAGGAATTGCAAAAACACGTCTCTGAACGAGACAGAGCTTATAGAAGCATTGTTGAAAATGGCAGATACGCTCAATCTTAATAAAGTTCAACTAAACACAAAATTAAACGACGAGATTCAGAAATTTAAAAAGCTCCAAGCTATGTTTCTGGGAAAGAAAAGGATCGAGAAGATAGAACCGATAGATCTGAGAGATTACGCAAAGTTCGTATTGAAAGAAGGATCAGTGCTTGAGCAGAGATCTGTCTTGGGGTGTGTGAGTAGTGAGTTAGTACTGAAAAATGGGAAAATAATGGTTTCATGATTTTAACCCTAGTACACACATCCTTAATTGATGCTATAAAAATGGATAAGCTACCCAGACTGTTAACTACGGGTTCTGTTCAATCACGCGTTATAAATGCTCTATAAAAGTCTTTATAATAAAGGTTTTTATAGGGAGTGGACAATAATTGTAGTATTTCTTGACAAGAAAGTAGTATTAGAGCTATACTCTTATCATTATAACAGTTAACATTTTATCAAACATTATGAACGAAGAAACAAAGAAAGGTTTGGATGCAAAGACGAAGCGTGAACGAAGTACGGCTTATCCTGCAATATCCCTCAAAGAGTCTGTTGAACTTAGTGAGAAGCTTATAAATGCGTATAGTAAATCGCCATTTAGCCGTGATTTAGCTGTTCAGGCAATAGGATATAAGACCATTACAGGGACATCCGCACCAAAGGTTGCAGCGTTAGTTCACTACGGTCTTCTTGAACGAAGTGGAAATGCATATAAAAATTCTGACTTAGCTAGTCGTATCACCGACTTCACGTCTGAAGAAGATCGCCGTGAGGCATTGATAGCGGCTGTATCCAGTCCGAAGCTTTTCGCTTCTCTTATCAGTGAGTACTCCGGCAAGGCTATACCCGGCCTTCTTAAGAACATTCTCGTATCTCAATATAAGATAGGACGTAAAGTGGGCGAAGATGTTGCTGAAACGTTTAAAGAATCGATTGAATTTGCTGGTATTTATATTAACGGCGTTGTTGTTGAAGTATCTATTGGTTTTCAGGACGATAAGGAGGATGTTAAGAGTGATGTATCAAAGCAATCTTTACCTCCAAATGTCAGTATGGGTGCTCAAAAGGGTCCTCAAAATAACCACATTTTACCTTCCATGCAAAGTGTCACCTTACCGAGCGGTATTATTCTATCGTATTCAGCAGACATTGCTTATTTATTTGCGATTGGAAAATTCGGGGCTGAGATATCAGCATTAGACAAAGCTGTAATGGAAGCGAAGCCAAAGGAAGATACTAACCATGCAGACAACAATACTCCTGCCACAAAATAATTGGAAGAAAATCTTGCCCTACATACAAGCCGCTGGTGAGAATGGTTCTATTGACCGACATGATCTCGGAGATGATTATTCTTTCTGGGAAGAATTAGGTGTTTTTGAGAAATTTGCTACTGGCGAACTTTCAGAAATTGGTAAAGCGATTTTTGAATCACTTTATATTCGGCGTGATGGACAAGAAACCGAGATGATTAAGCATCTGTTATTATCTTTTCCTCCTACAATTGCGTTACAACAATATCTTTGGGGAGTACCAAATGTAAATGTTGACCAAACTCTTACTGTTTTGAAAACAACAGGTTTTTGGTTTTATGACTCAAGGGAGCCACTTACTCATTTTCTTGATCTTTTAAATTATGCAGGTGTCATTAGTTATAATAAAAAAAATCGAGCAGTAAAAATACTCATCTCTCCTGATACCTCGCGTGCTCCAAGAAATATCTTTATAGATCCATCACGCCCATTCTCCAATATACTCTGGATTAAACGTGTACTTAGTGAATGTGAGGGTACAATTTTTTGGCTTGATAAGCATTTTCAAAAAGAAGGATTGGAGTGGTTGTGGAGCATTGCAGACGCCGAAAAAATTAAAGAAATTCGTATTCTCTCTTTAGATATGGGAGATGTTAATTTGAGAAGCGACGCAAGAAAATATTTTAAACGTTTTAAACAAGAGATGGATGCCAAAGGAATTAAGGCTTCATGGATTACGATTGATAGTAAGCAAATCCGAGATGCGCATGATCGCTGGATCCTTGATGAAGTCGGTTATTTAAGAAATATACCTAATGTAAATGCAATCTCTTCTGGTCAGCGGTCGGAGATGAATTTGTCAGAAAACTACGATGATGCCCGAAACGCATTCGAAGAGTATTGCTCGAAAGGTGTCGAGATCTAGAGATAGTCTCACTTATATCTTTGCATCTTCTTTCATAATAACAAAAGCAAGTCATAAGTATGACTTGCTTTTGTTTCACCCTTCTCGAGTGCTCAAACTAGCTCTCTCTTTGGTGACCC
>JAHFND010000015.1 GCA_023267475.1 bacterium
TATTGTAGGAACAAAGAATGCCCAGCTCAACATCTAGAAGGTCTTATTCATTTTGTTAGTAAAAAGGGAATGAATATTGAAGGATTGGGAGAAAAAATAATTGAGACATTCCACGACCTTGGACTTATTACAGATTTTGTTTCTATCTTTAAATTAAAAAAAGAAGACATCGAGGGCTTAGAAGGTTTTGGAGAAAAAAGCGCAGAGAATATTATTTCTTCAGTCAACAGCGCTAGAAGTGCACCGCTACACAGGTTTATTTACTCGCTAGGTATTCGTCATGTGGGCGAACAAACAGCAAAGGATATCGCAAAACATTTCGTTACATTAGATAGATTAAGAGAGTCATCTATTGAAGAGTTGTCACATGTAGAGGGGGTCGGAGAAAAAGTTGGAGAAGAAATTATTTTATACTTTAAGTCTAAAGAAAATCAAAAACTTATAACTGGTTTGCAAAAAGAAATAAAAATAATAAATGAAGTCACTGCGCCAGACGGGAAATTATTTAATAAATTATTTGTAATCACAGGTACACTTCCGACTTTATCACGCGATGAAGCGAAAGAATTGATAGAGAAAAATGGAGGTAGAGTGCAGTCAAGCGTGTCATCTAGAACTGATTATCTTTTAGCTGGAGAAAATGCAGGATCTAAATTAACTGATGCAGAAAAAATCGGCACAAAAATTATTTCTGAAGATGACTTAAAAAACATGTTATAATTGTCTTATATGTCTATAACTATAGAGGATTTGGAAAATCTATCGACACTTGCACGTATCGATGTTACAGATGAAGAAAAACCTAAAATGCTCGCTGACATGCAGGCTATTTTGGGTTATATCTCTGAAATAAATTCTGTAGAAGGAAGTCTGTCTAAAGAAGTGAATCCTCATCATAATATTACTCGTCCAGATGTAATTACACATGAGACTGGTTCAAACACAAAGGCGCTATTAGATGAAGCACCAGCGACTGAAAATGGCTATGTAAAAGTGGAACAAGTATTTAAATAGATGAATAAGACACTTAAACAATTACATGAAGAATTAAAATCTGGCGCTATTTTAGTAGAGGATTTGGTATCTTCATATATAAAAGTGATAGATGAAAAAGATAAAGAAGTACATGCATTACTTGGTATGTATTCTGATGGTTTAATTTCTTCTCAGATAAATAAAGCAAAAGAAATGTTTAAGAGTGGCACAGATACAATTCTTACTGGTATCCCTGTAGTTTTAAAAGATAATATTTTAGTTAAAGGAGAACATGCGACAGGCGCTTCAAAGATACTTGAGAATTATGTGGCTACTTATGATGCAACTGTTGTAAAAAAACTTAAAGATGCAGGAGCGATACTAATTGGGCGTGCAAACATGGATGAATTTGCTATGGGTGGTTCTACAGAAAATTCCGCATACGGAGTTACGAAAAATCCACATGACACCACAAAGGTGTCTGGCGGTTCATCTGGTGGGTCAGCTGCAGTTGTAGCGTATGGTGGTGTTCCTGTATCACTCGGATCAGACACAGGTGGGTCTATTCGTCAGCCAGCATCATTTTGTGGAGTTGTTGGTCTTAAGACTACTTATGGTAATGTGTCACGATACGGTGTTATGGCTATGGGAAGTTCACTAGATCAAATCGGTCCATTTGGTAACAGTGTGGGAGATGTGGAAGAGATTTATAAAATTATAAGTGGTTACGACACGCTAGATAGCACTTCATTAAATGAAGAAGAGAGAAAAGTAAAAAATGGAGATTTTAAGAAAGTGATAGGAGTTCCTATGGATTTTATTTCTCGTGATGGAATAGATAAAGAAGTGTTAAATAATTTTAGTGAGAGTTTGGAAAAGTTAAAAGGTATAGGTTATACAATAAAAGATATAAGTATTCCAAATTTAGAGAAAGCTCTTTCTGTATATTATGTTCTTATGCCAGCAGAAGTATCTAGTAACTTAGCTCGTTACGATGGTATACGCTTCGGACTTTCCAATCCAGGAGACACAAGTATCAGAAGTTATTTTGAATCACGTACCGCAGGATTTGGGTCTGAGGTTCGTCGTAGAATATTATTAGGCACATACGTGTTATCTTCTGGATATTATGACGCGTATTACAATAAAGCTAATTTGGTGCGAGATATGCTTATAAAAGAATTTACAAAAGTATTTAATGAAGTAGATGTAATAGCTACACCGACTTCTCCAGTTCCCGCTTTTACAATTGGAGAAAAGTCACAAGACCCACTTTCTATGTATTTAGCTGATATATTTACTGTGCCTGCAAATATTGTAGGAGTTCCAGCTATTTCTGTACCAAGTGGAAAAACTGAGAATGGCTTACCTCTTGGAATACAGTTTATAGCATCACTAAATCGTGAAGATATACTATTCACTACCGGACGTGACTTTGAAAAGTTATACTAGGAGAGATAACTTCTCATGAATTCTTTATCTATAGATTATCTTTTTAATAGAATCTATGATGTATTACTTTGGATAAAGTATGTGTGGCTTTTCGATATTTTACGTATTGATCCACAGAATTATTTAGATGAGCATGCAAATAGGACTTGGGACGGTCTTCGCGATCGTGGGTGGTTTGATGATTATCTTGCAGCAAAAAATATGACAATGCCCCAGGTAGATGTTCATCTTTCTTTATGGCAAAGAGTTTTAGAAAAATTCGGTTATAAGTTACCAGATTCTGATGGCGATGGAATCCCTGATGTAATAGATTCTAGTCCTTATGATTCACATAATTTATCAGCAGCACAATTAAAAGAAAGATATCAAGAAGATTATACTTTTTGGGATAATGTACGAGATATTTTTGGTATAGGCCCTAAAGATTCTGATGGAGATGGAGTACCTGACAGTTATGAATTATCTCACGGAATGGATCCAAATAATCCTGATTCTGACAGAGATGGATTATCTGACGGGCAAGAACTTGTCATGGGTACAGACCCACTTAATAATGACACTGATCATGATGGTGTATTAGATGGACGAGACGAAGCACCGCTAGACGGAACCATTTCTTCTATTGGGCCAGATTCTGATGGTGATGGGGTTAGTGATAAAATAGAAAAAATCTTAGGAACTGATGTTCTTAAAAAAGATACAGATGGTGATGGTATCCCAGATAGTATGGATACATATCCAATCGATCCGAATAATATAAGCCAGGTTTCGTTATTTGATTTTTCAAAACACACAGACGGAGTTATTTTTTCTATACAGAATCCAGTGCTCGCATTTTTTGCTAGCTTGTTATCTATACTAGCTATACTGGTTATTATGGTTTTGGTTTACGCCTCCGTTAGATGGTTCGTGTCATTTTTACAATCACTTGATCATTACGATCATCATTTTTACGATGAGCACGAAAAAAATACTGATCTTCATAAAATAGAAGATAAGCGAGATGTGTTTATGGAAGTGCCTAATTTACCTGTTAGTGGCATAGAAACACCAACAACTCCTCCTGCCGAAGAAGAATATGTGAAGCATCCACGTTTTGCGATTATTGAAGGGTATTTAAGTAGTCCTAGTGAAGCACTTTGGAGAATTGGATTATTAGAAGCGGATAATATGTTACTAGACGTTCTAGTAGAAAAAGGATATCAGGGGACAAATGTTGCAGAATTATTGAAAGATGCACATTTTAAAACTGTCGGACTTGCATGGGATGCACATAATATACGTAATCGTATTGCACATGATGGTTCTAACTTTGTTCTTACTGAACGTGAAGCAAAGCGAGCGTTTACATCATACGAATCAGTGTTTAAGGAGTTGAAAGTAATAAGATAATAAAAATCACAGTTTAAAAACTGTGATTTTTATTTTGTGCGCAGTCGATGGGATTTGAACCCACGACCCCCGCCGTGACAGGGCGGTGCTCTAACCAGCTGAGCTACGACTGCATGATTTTATTTTACTACAAACAAATATTTAATTTGCTAAGGGCGTTGTAGCACCGCCATGCAGTGCTCACTATATTCTGTCGAGGTAAACCTCTCGAGCTTTAGCTGCGACTGCATGATTTTATTTTACTAACTGTAACATTCTAACAGAAAATTAGAATCCGTCTAAGCGGGTGTCAGTGGGAGGGATCGAACCTCCGACCTAAGGCTTATGAGTCCTTCGCTCTAACCAACTGAGCTACACTGACATATTTTATTTAACAATTCTTATCTCATAAGCCTAAAGGATAATAGCACTTATGGGACTTTGTCTCAAACCACTCTGATACACTGACATATTTTTATTCTACACTATTTACACCGAAGCGCCCGCCACTACGTGGCGGGCGCTTCTTCCCAATTTTGTCACGTAGCACTACTTGTTGCGGAGACCAGAATCGAACTGGTGTCCCGAGGTTATGAGCCTCGTGAGTTACCTCTACTCCACTCCGCTATATTTTTCAAACACTTTTAGTGTGTTCGATATTATACCATAAAGATACTTGTTGTGGAAGGTCTAAACACTAAATTTGTCCTCGTATTCTTTTTTTGCTACGCTAGAAATTCATGTTTTCTTTTTTGTCGGAGCAATTTTTCTCTAGTTTCATAAAAAATATACAGAAAAAATTTTCTTCTGTATATTTTTTTGTTCCCTTTATTTTAATGTTTTTTATTGGTGTTATTATAAGATCTTTAGAATTATTTCCAATTATAGGGAAAACTATAGCTATCATACGTCAACCACTTGTAATTTTCCTTTTCGGGATATATTGTACGGCTTATCCTACGTATTTGGTTATTTTATTTTCATTTTTCCCAATAAAATATATTTTTCCGCTTTATGTGGTTGGATTTATCGCAGTATTTGCAATGTAGTTTTATAATTAGTGATCTTCTGTTAGAATAATTGATATAAATGTCTTCAATTTTTACACAAATAAGAAAGAAGGAGGTTACTGGCCAAGATATTATCTATGAAGATGACAAAGTCTTTATTTTTCTTGCTAATAAACCTCACACTGAAGGGCATTCACTTATTATGCCTGTAGAAGAAGTCGGTAGATTTGAAGAACTAAGTCCAGAACTTTTTGCATACATGTCAAATATTGCACAAAAATATGCGAAAGTTTTAAATCAAATTTATATACCAGAGAGGATTGGTATGGTGATTTATGGTTTTGAGATAGATCATGTACACATTCATATTATGCCTATTTGGAAAGATCGCGGTGTTTGGAGGTCAGGGGATATTCCAGAGGTATCTATAGAAGAGTTAAATAAAGTTACTGAAAAAATAAAAGCTGTAGCATCAGAATATTTAGTCTAGGCTCACTCTTTTTTATTGAAATCAGCTGTACGCTTGACATTTATTAGCTTTTTTGCTATAATAGTCACATTATTTCCTTTATGGATATCGTTAGTTAGTCAGTTGATTTGACTTGTTTTGCGATAACCATATATCTATCACTCAGATAGACATGGCTTCAATCGAAAGAAGTTGAGCGCAAATAATCAAATTAACTAAATTATAGTATGTATACAATAACAACTGGCGGAGCCTCGTCTCCTTCACGTTCGGATTCTCGTTCATCAGGATCTCGTGGTCGCTCTTATTCATCATCTCGCGAAGGTGGATTTTCTCGTGGTAATTCAAGAGGAGGATATTCTTCTAGGGGTGGATCTCGTGGAGGATTTCGTGGCGGCGATAGAGGACCTCGTACTATTAATCCGAAGCGTGGTTTCAAGAAGGATTATATAGATGAAAAACTTTTTATTAATAAAGAAGTAGGTGTTACCGAAACAGATCACTATAAGCCAAAGCATAAGTTTACTGATTTCGGTATTGCCGAAATGTTATCTGCAAACTTAACTGCAAAAGGTCTAATCAGTCCATCTCCAATTCAAGATCAATCTATTGCAGAAATTATTTCTGGAAAGGACGTGATTGGTATTGCTAGTACTGGTACTGGTAAGACAGCAGCTTTTCTTATTCCATTAATTAATAAACTTGTTGCTGATAAGGATCATAAAATTATGGTTCTTACACCTACACGTGAGCTTGCTCAGCAAGTAGAAGCAGAATTCGTAGCATTCACTCGTGGAATGAAATTATTCTCTGTATCTTGTGTCGGAGGTGCTCCAATAATGCGTCAGATCAAGGAATTAGAACTTGGAGTGCATGCTGTTATCGGAACTCCAGGACGTGTGAAGGATTTAATCGAAAGAGGAAAGATAAATATGAATCTTTTTGAGAGTATTGTGCTTGATGAAGCAGATAGAATGCTAGATATGGGATTCATCGATGATATGCGTACAATCTTAGGTAAAATGCCAAAGACAAAGCAAGGACTATTCTTTTCAGCGACATTTTCTCCAGATATTAAGCGTCTATGTGCTGACTTCTTAAATAATCCAATCACTGTTTCTGTAAAATCACGTGACACTGCAGCATCTGTGATGCAAGACGTTGTACGCGTTCAGGGAGACAATGAAAAGGTAGAAGCTCTACATGAAATACTTATGAAGCCAGAATATTCTAAAGTTCTTATTTTCCGAGAAATGAAACGACATGTTGATGGGCTTGCAGAAGAATTAAACAAGCGTGGCTTTAAAGCTCTTGCTCTTCATGGAGATATGCATAACCGTGAACGTGAACGTGCTGTGAAAGCTCTTGAATCTGGAAAGGTACAAGTAGTGATCGCAACAGATGTGGCAGCTCGAGGTCTTGATATCTCTGATATCTCTCTTGTTGTTAACTATGACATTCCAAATAATTACGAGACATACATTCACCGTATTGGTCGTACAGGACGTGGAACTAAACTTGGTCACGCATTAACTTTCGTACCAAGACGATAAAAATATATCGCAAATAAAAAAGAAGCGCGCCTTAGGCGCGCTTCTTTGCATCTACACCACCACTAAGGTATTATATAGATAACAGTTATTATTAATTTAATTATTTTTTCTATGTCACATCTAACAGAAGGAAATAAAGTTCCACAAGTAGTATTTAAGACTCGTGTTCGTGATGAGTCAGTTGAAGGAGATAATCCTTTTCGTTGGCAAGATTTAACTACAGATGATATTTTTAAAGGTAAAAAGGTTGTAGTATTTTCACTTCCTGGAGCTTTTACACCTACATGTTCATCTACTCATGCTCCTGGTTATGAAGAAAAATATGAAGAGTTTAAAAAGTTAGGAATAGATGAAGTTATTTGTCTTTCTGTTAATGATGCTTTCGTCATGTACAACTGGAAGAAAAATCTAGGTATTAAAAATGTTTTTATGCTTCCTGACGGAAACGCAGATTTTACTCGCGCCATGGGAATGCTTGTAAAAAAAGAAAATCTCGGATTTGGAGATAGATCATGGAGATATTCTATGTATGTAGAAGATGGGGAGATTAAGAGAATGTTTATAGAACCAGGTATGGCAGATAATTATGCTTCAGATCCGTTTGAGGTAAGTGATGCAGATACTATGCTTAATTATTTAAAGATGAAATAAAAATGAAAAATATTATTACAAAGATGAATTTCTGGAATTTGTTTATAGGAGTAGTTGTTGGTTTTTTCTTGGGTGTATGTTTCTTGTCATTCCTTGTGCCTTCAGGTGCTGATATGATTCGTATTTATCATACACAGCAATATAAAAATTGGAGAAGTGGAAGTATGATGGGCGGTTATGGTTACAGTATGATGGGTGACAATAGATATATGATGAGTGATATTACAACAGAAAAGCAGTTTGTAGAAGATATGATTGTCCATCATCAAGCAGCAGTTACTATGGCGAATCAAGTATTAAAGTTAAACCCACGAGCAGAGGTAAAGAAATTAGCTAATGATATTATCTCTGCACAGACAAGTGAAATAAACATGATGAAGGATTGGATTACAAATTGGAAATAAATGAAACAAGCATTAAGTATAAAGAATCTTCGTAAAACATACGAAGGAGGAAAGCAGGCGTTAAAAGGAGTAGACCTTGATATAGAAGAAGGGGAGTTTTTTGCATTGCTTGGTCCAAATGGTGCTGGAAAGACTACTCTTATAAGTATCACTTGTGGGCTTGTGCAGAAAAAAGAAGAAGAGGGAAAAGTCTTAGTACAAGGCCATGATATAGATATTGATGGTGATGATGCGAAAGTCCATATCGGTCTTGTGCCACAAGAGATAAATGCAGATATATTCGAAAAAGTAGAAGAAGTCTTATATATACAAGCTGGATATTATGGAATATCAAGAAGTGAAGCTAAGGAACAAATAGAAATGCTACTTGAGAAGTTATCTTTGAAAGATAAGCGTAAGAGTAAAGTAATTGAACTCTCTGGTGGAATGAAAAGACGTCTTATTATTGCACGTGCTTTAGTTCACAAACCTACACTTCTTTTCTTGGATGAACCTACAGCTGGAGTAGATGTAGAGTTACGTCATGACATGTGGAAATTCTTACGAGAGTTAAATGAAAGTGGTGTAACTATCGTACTTACTACACATTATCTAGAAGAAGCAGAGAAGTTGTGTAAACGCCTCGCTATTATTTCTCATGGAGAAATAAAACGTCTCGGTACAATGGAAGAAATATGTAATGGTAGAAAATTGGAAGATGTTTATTTAGAGATAACAAAATAATATGACACCAAGACAAAAATACATCGCATTTCTAACAATATTCGGAAAAGAAGTAAGACGTTCTCTTCGCACTTGGAAACAGACATTCTTACCACCAGTAATAACTACATCTTTGTACTTTCTTGTTTTCGGAACTTTTATTGGTTCACAGATAAAAGCAATTGGCGGAGTATCCTATCTAGCATTCATTGTTCCTGGACTTGTTATGTCTACATTGCTTACTAGTTCTTTTCAGAATATGTTACAGAAGTTTTATTTCTTAAAGTTTCAAAAGACTATTCAAGAAATACTAGTATCTCCAATGCCTGCTTGGCTTGTTGTATTCAGTTATTTATCTTCAGCTATGTTTAGTGGCCTAGCTGTTGGTACATTAGTGTTCTGCAGCGCTTTGTTCTTCCAGCCGATATCGGTCGCTCATCCTCTTTTAGCTATTCTAGTAGCATTACTGACTTCAGGATTCTTTGCATTGTGTGGACTTATAAATGCTATATATGCAAAAACTTTTGATGACTTAAGTATTGTATCTGTATTTTTTATCACACCACTTACTTATCTAGGAGGAGTATTTTATTCTGTAAAGTTACTGCCTGGTATTTGGAGTAAGATATCTTTATTTGATCCGATTTTATATATGATTAATGCCCTTAGATATAGTATATTAGGATTTTCTGATATGCCTGTTTATCATTCTTTACTTGTTATAATTGTTGGGATTATAATTGCATTTTCTTGGATACTTTATTTATTCAAAACAGGAAGAGGGTTGAAGGCGTAATTGATAATATAATTTATTTAGTTTAAAATACGCAAAACCCTTTATCCGGAAGCCAACACTTCGAGGAGTGGTTATGTACAAAATCTGCTTTCGTACAGGAATATTTGGTCAGCGTGGTTTTGTGATAAGGCAAGCGCATGACAAATTCAAGGCAGCTGTCGTTATCTTGCCGCGAAATATGGACAAGAAAATATTTGCGCAAGAAGTCGCTCATGGAAGGTTGTTGGTCGAATTTTTGAACACAGCACCGGCAACATTCCGTAGAGAGCTTCTCTTCTCGATGTGGGAAGATATCGGAAGAAACATGAATAGAGACATCCTGAAGTATCGCAATTTTTATAGGAATCATTCATGGATTTTCTGAAAGGCAAAGAGGCGCGGTCGCAAGGCCCGCCTTTTGTTATACTTAATTCATGAATAAGAAGGAAGAGATAGAAAAGATTAGAAAGGAAATACTAAACCTCAAAAAGTCCCCACTTTATAAATACCGAACAGATAATAATTATTTTTCAGTAATCGGAAAGGGTTCACTTGATGCAAAAATTGTTTTTGTTGGTGAAGCGCCAGGTGAGAAGGAAGCATTGAGTGGAATTCCTTTTTGCGGGCGTTCTGGAAAATTATTAGATGAAATGCTTTTATCAGTAAAGTTAAGTCGAGAAAAGATTTATATAACAAATCTTGTGAACGATAGACCACAAGATAATCGTGACCCAACCAAAAAAGAAATAAAATTGTATTCAAAATTTTTAGATAGACAATTAGAAATAATACAACCGAAAGTAATAATAATGCTCGGACGACTGAGTATGAATTATTTATTTGAAAAAGCAGGTATAAAACAAAAGTTAGAATCTATAGGAGAAATGCACGGGAAAATATTTAAGACAAGATTGTCATATGGTGAAGTAATATTACTTCCACTTTATCATCCTGCATATGCGCTTTATAATCCAAATAATAAAAAAGTATTATTTGATGATTTTAAAAAAGTAAAGAAGTTTATTGGCGACGTAGGGCGA
Source organism: bacterium (assembly GCA_023267475.1). GTDB lineage: Bacteria > Patescibacteriota > Minisyncoccia > Phycocordibacterales > UBA5272 > UBA11704. The sequence goes on from JAHFND010000015.1 coordinate 10,403, forward strand.
GAGAAGTAGAAAAGTATTCTTTTATACTTCCGAGTCGAGGAGTCAAAAAGATTTACTAATCTTTATCTAATTACTATTTTATTTTTTGAGCTGACTTCTTTATTTCTTCCAAGAAATCGTCGAATTTTTCTTTACATTTTTCATCACTCATCTTATCCATACTTCCACAGACTTTGAAATCTAGTACGTCTATTCCATTAAATCCAAATACCGCTGTCTTCCAGAAAGATCTAAGTGGGAATAGTGGCAGTCTATAAATCCAAGAAGGCCCACCGGATGTAGCGAATACTTTTGCTATCTTGTGATGAGTGAGAGGTTTTATTTTTCCTGCTTTTGTAAATTTATATTCGACACCTGCCCAGAATGCTTCATCTACCCAGTTTTTCATAATTGCAGGAGGCATACTCCACCATATCGGATGTATTACCACTATTTCATGTGCCCACATGATTTGTTCTTGAAATTTTTTCTGCACCTTACTCATTGGACGCTGACGTAGTGATTTAAATTTTAAATATGGAAGCACATTTTCTTCATCATATAGGTCCACGATTTTTACATCATGTCTTAACTTTCTCTTTTCTTCTGCATAAGTATTAGCAATAGTGTGAGTATATCCAAAAGGGGATGGATGTGCAGTTACTATGAGTATGTTCATATCAAATAGTTTATATTCAATAATCACTTGTTACTAGTGGATACAAAAACAAATCGGCTGCCATAAGCAGCCGATGAGTCACGAGAATGAAACTCAGTCAGTCCTTTCAAAATAGTATCTTTCTCTTTGACCTTTCAGGGTGAAGGCTCTTCTCTGACAGACTTTAAATCTTTTTGGAAATTTGACTGTTTTTGTGAATACCCAGAAGGGTCTTTCTTTCCATGCTTCTGCGTCTTGCAGAGTAGCTAGCATCCACATATGCCCGTATGCGCTATGGAAATCCTCTAGAACTATATATTCCTTCCCGTCCTTCATGAAAGGAGGAATTTCGCTTCTTT
>JAHFND010000040.1 GCA_023267475.1 bacterium
TACCTGCGTAAAACCGTTCGAAAGAGCGGTTTTACGTTTTTAAGGTGGATGTTATACTCTTATATGTGGAACCCACTCGCAAGTAATTGCGGTGGGCGACCGCGCTCACATAAGGTATTTATTTTGGAGCATGCCACGCTCACCACAATTGTGTGCGAGGCAATAATAAAGCGCGACCTTCGGTCGCGCTTTATTATTGTATGTTCCTTAGCTATTTTCGATTGACCAAGAACCATTAGCTACTAGTTTTGATTTTGGTTTTACTTCTTCTGCTATGTGTAATAGTCCGGTAGATGAAATCATAATTCCATTATCGGTGGATAAATTTTTATCTGGTAAGAAAATAGTAAATCCTTCAGTTGTTGCGAGTTCTTTTAATGCATAACGTATATTGTTATTTGCACTTACTCCACCACCGACGATTAATGTTTTCGCACGAGTTTCATACATCGCTTGTTTTACTTTTGCGACAAGTACATCTGTAATTGAATTTTCGAATTCTAAAGATATCATTTTTTTCACTTCATCAGTTAGTGGTTTTCTTTTGTTTACTCTTGTTAGAACTGCAGTTTTTAATCCACTACAAGAAAAGTTTAAATCTCCACTGTGAAGCATAGGACGAGGAAGTCTCAAGTCTTCGTCTACCACTAATCCTTCTTTACGAGCAAGTTCAGCTAGACGTGATATCTCTGGTCCTCCTGGATATGGTAGATCTAGCATTCTCGCTGCTTTATCAAATGCTTCTCCAACTGCATCATCTCTGGTCTTTCCTATTACTTTATAAGAACGTAATTTTGAAATGCGTACAAGTTCAGTATGGCCACCAGAAATAAGTAGCGCGACAGCAGGGAACTCTATAGATGGTATAGAGTACAGATTTTCTTCTTTAGATAAAATACCAGCCACTATGTGACCTTCCATGTGATTTATTGGATATAGAGGTATTTCCCAGACTGCGTTTAATGCAAGAGCTGCAGTTACACCTATCCATAGCGCAGGTTCAAGTCCTGGGCCTTGTGTTACGGCTATAGCATCTATGGCAGGCTTCTGTATTCCCTCAAATAGAACTTTCATAGCAGAAAGCATATCTTTTTCTCTTTCTAAGAGTGCCTCTAATTTTTTACGTGGAGCAGATGGGATATGGTAGACATGTGTTCTTTCTACCAACAGATCCGCTTCACCTAGACATTCTGCTATTAATTGTGTCAGAGCTTTTGCGTGTTCTCTTTTTGCAAGCATCGGAAACACTCCTCCATATTTTGCATGAAGGTCTACTTGGGACAAAACTTTATGGGAAAGTACTTCGAATCGTACATTTTTTCCACGCTGTCTTTTTACTATAGACACAGCAGTTTCGTCACAGCTAGTTTCGATAGAAAGAAGAATCATGTATGTATTATAGCAAATCTAAACTGACCTTATTTATTGTTTATCTTTAGGTAGAACGTTTACGATATTCTGAACAAGACCTTGTGTCTCATAATTTCCAACTGTAAGCCATGTAGGAAGACCTAAAGTACATAGACCATTTGTATCTTTTGCTAAAGCCATACCACCAGAATTACCATTATCGATCTTTGCAGATACGAAATAGTTCGGCTCTCCTACTTGTGAAGTATCATATCCAGAAATAATTCCGTTTGTAACTGTTCTGTAGATTACATTTACTGTTCCTATTGTGTCTATTGATAAAGTAGAATCGCGTTTTGCATATGCTGGATATCCGATAACCACCACAGGAGAACCAACCGGCATTAGTGATGGGCACTTGCGTACTTTTGATAATTCATAATTATAATTAGCAACAGGGACACTGGCATTAGAAATAGACGGCCCTATGGTGAGAATTGCTTCATCAGTATTTGTATTGTATGTATAGATTGAACCTTGAATACTAAATATTCCTGTGGTTTGATTCGCGCTATTTGTTACAGATATTACACAGCCGGTAGCATTTTTAATTACATGAAAGTTTGTGACTACAGCATAAGGTACTTCTTTAAAATTCCAAAGAGTACCACTTCCACTTGATACTCCATCTTTCACAGAACAAATCACTTGTACTACGCCAGTTGTGTATGGTGTTAAGTCAGCTGATGTAATGACAATATCTTTCGGATCTTTTGCTTGTGTTTCTAAAGTCTTTGTTAGAGTATTAACTTGTGCTGTAGTTTTCTCAGCGTTTGCTTTTGTTTTTGTAAGTTCAGCTTGTGCTTGAGTGAGAGCTTTCTGTTGTGCTTCGAGCAATACTTGTGCTTTTAAGGCTTGAGCTTCTACTTCTTGATTTTGTTTTTGTAAAATCAATTTTTGAGCAGCTTCAGTATTCACTACTTTTTTATAAAGTCCATATCCAGAGATTCCAAGACCAATAGTGGCACAAACAATTAAGGTCATACCTATGACCACTACATGCCATGTAAAAGTTAGAGTTATGCGTTTTGCCATTTATTTTAAGGTTGCCATCATTCTTTATATATCGTAGAGTATATCATGATGAAAATCCTTATTTTGAGCATTGGAAAAGAGAATAACGATATTTTTGAAGACAGTATTCGTCATTTCAAAATGAGGATTTTACGATATCTTCCACTTGAATGGATTTACGTTTCGCATGATGTAAGTAAAGAGAAAGAGGGAGAAAAAATACTTTCTTATCTTAAAAAGGAAGATTACGTAGTTTTACTTGATGAAAAAGGGAAGGATATAAAAAGTGAAGCAATTGCGGATTTAATAGAAAATAGAATGGTGGATGGAGTTCGTAGAATGGTGTTTGTTATAGGTGGAGCCTATGGTGTTTCAAAAA
>JAHFND010000041.1 GCA_023267475.1 bacterium
GGTAGTATTCGACTTTAGTGGCTTATTTCCGAGAACTAAGAAAAACTCGTATGCGTTTGTTATTGCTAAAGCGGCCGCTGGCATTGGATTGCTCTTTTCCCAAATTACTACTTCGACAATTTTATCAGCGAAAGTGCCGAACAGTCTGAAGACATCTGCCTTGTTGTAGTAATTCTTTTGAATATTGAAAATCACATATCCTCTTGAAATTCTCAAACTCTGTTCGATTGACTCTTTAATCAGGTCATAGTAATCCACCACAGTGTCGTCATAGTGCTTATACTTGTCATTTCTCTTTCGATTGTATGGGGGAGAAGTAAAAACGTGGTCAATACTCTTATCAGGCATCTCTTTCATTACTTCTATGCAGTCGCCCTCAATAACTGTATTTGTTTCCATACTTTTTATTAGAGAGAGTTAAACGACTTCATAATCAGCATATCTTGTAGGGACTACATCTGCTTTTATCCCAAGCTCGTTAGACGACATTCCGCACTTTTTACATTTTCTATTTGGTATCACATTGTCCCAAAAGTTTCGGTCGTCATAGGCATATTTATCAGTTTCTTCATATCCGCAATCTTCACATTTCAAATCACAAGAACAATCACGCCTGTGCTGGTCATACTTTTTTAATACTTTCATACTCTTATTTTTACTTGTTATTAGAGAGAAAGTTAATCTATTATTTTTGTAACCAATTCGAGATTATCGCTAATTCCTATAACAGCCTTATTACTACAACTACCGTAATCAGTGTCGACCCATAAAGGATTTTCTCGTTTTATTTTGTTGTACCCGCCTTTATAGCCATCGAAATATGCTCCAAGTAGAGATTCTAATACCTCTGCCAGCTTTTTAGGATTTTCTACAAAATCAATATCTATCCTATTTTCTTTTTCCCATTTATCCCAATCTTTCACTGGAGAGTCATAATCAAGTACTGTTTTCCACGCCGAGTTTCCATCTTCAGTGCACAAAACGATGTCGGAATAATAACCACGATATGCCCCAATCCCAACTATTTTAGGAGCAATTCTTGCTGATTCGTCAGCCGCTTTTAACTTATCTATCAAGTCTCCAAAAGTAGCGTGATAATTACTCCGTTCTCTTGCTCCTGCTTCACTAATTGCATTTACTAATTTTTGTATGTCCATATTTTTACTTGTTAGTAGTTAGTAGAGAGAGGGTTAAAACTGTTCAAAAAATGATTCAGGGGATTTTCCTTCGGCGAGGTGGTCAATGAATCGGTGCCATTGAACTATCCACTCGACACATTCTGCTGTATGCTGATAGTGTCTGAATGGACACCATTTCCAGCCCATAGCCTTTCCTAGAGATTTCCAGAAGAGGGGGTCAATAAAATAATCTGGAGACTTTATACAGCTTTGAATTTCAACTTTCTCTACTTTTACTTTACCTAAGAACTTCGGGATATATTCAGGGTGATACCCTCCCTCTATTGCTTTTTCTACCGCTTGTTGTATTTTCATATCTCTTTACTTTATCGAATCAGCTAGCTCCTTTACTTTCTTAGAATTATTTTTTCTCCATTTTTTCCAACTTACATCAGTCAATAAGTGCTTTACCCAATCAGGATGTTCTGGTTTATATGGAAAGCTGTCTCTTTTTTTAGCACAGCGTTCGCAGACCTCAACACATTCACGTCCCCGCCCTACATTGAAACAGTGATATACTCTATGTTCTCCGCAGAAGTATCTATCACATCCATATTCTGAAAATGGCTCTCCACCACAAGCATAGGAAATCCCTCTGTCTATTTCTTCGTTACATTTAGGGTGTTCACAAACGGCAGGCACTCCATAACCACCCCATCTATCGCCTACTTGGTAAACTTGGTAACCCATATTATTACTTTATCGAATCAAGGGCGGCGAGGAGCTTGGCTTTGTTATCGCGTACTCCGTCTTCATACCCGGCTTTGTGCCATTTTTCTTCATTCTCCATTTCCTCTTGAGGCTTACAGCAACTTTCATCTTTTTCGTGTCCAATCTTAGAGATACCAAATTGCTTTCCACATCCACCACATTTTCCGTGAGCGGTTACTCCTCTGTCGTGCTTGCATTCTTGAGGCTTATGACAAGAGCAATTATAGTCACTACATTCTTCTAAATTTTGTCTTGGATAGAATAAGCGACAATCACCACAACACTTTCCCTTCCCCTCGGAGGCGTTAGTATTGAAACAAAAACCTGTGTGTCCGCTCCTCAAGGTACAAAGGGCAATAATACACTTCTCTTCCTTCCTGTGTGGGACTTCATTGTACTCCTTAACATACATAGGGTGATCTTCCTCATCTAGATGGTCGATTATTTCTTGTATTTTTCGAGAAAGGTCTGACAGACCGAGTCCTTCTAACTTTTTTATTACATTATTTTTCAATGGATTCATACTTTTTTTTCTTAATTTATTACTCTCTCACAACTCATATCTAGGACTAGCAAGGCTTCAAGTGGCACATAACTACCACTCTCACTCGCGGTTACATTATGTTTATGCGCCCCGATACACTAGATATGATGTGTGAAAGAACAATCTTTATAGCCTGCTGGGGAGGCGTTCGAGAAGGTTGGCGCCCGCGGCGTTGCGAATTTTAGTTTCTCACTTCCCCCAGCAGGCTACAAATTATAAAACTTCCTAGGATTTATTCTTCTCCTATTCTTCATTATACTCGTTCCAATAGCCATCAAATCCCATTGAGATTTTTCCATTTCTGTTGCTTGAAAATTCCACCAGAACCAATTTCTTATTTTCT
>JAHFND010000016.1 GCA_023267475.1 bacterium
TTATCTCCGACACGAGCATGAGCCTTTGTGTCTTCAACTAGACCCCAATCTATTTCACTCTTATGTACAAGACCTTCTACTCCATCAGATAGTTTGATGAATATACCGAAGTCTACTACTCCTGTTACTGTTCCTTCTACTTCATCTCCTACTAGATAGTTACCGATTGCAACTTCTTTACTTTCCTTTGTAGTACCACCATCTTTTTCTGAGAAGATAAGTTTTCCTTCCTTTGGAATAGCACTTATGATACTTACAGATACACGCTTACCAATAAGTTTCTTAAGTTCACGTAGGATTTTATCTTTATCTCCATCTTCAATACGAGGGTAATTTTCTTCCTTAAGCTGTGAAGCTGGTAAGAATCCTGACATACCTTGCCAATCGATAATAAGACCACCTTTGTTTGCGTCTTTAACTACCAAATCCATAACACGCTTATCTTTGATAGCTGCTTCTGCGTCATTCCACATAAGTGCCTGACGAGCTTCCTTGAGAGATAATTCTACATAACCGTCAGCATTTTCACGCATTACGATTTTTGCAGAGATCGTGTCTCCAATATTTATACGCTTGATGATATCGCGAGCATTCATGAACTCGATACCATAAATGATTCCAGTTCCTCTATTTCCAAGGTCTACATATAGAGCAGCTTTTTCAATAGCAACAACGACACCTTCAATGATGTCTTCTTCTTTGAAAAATACTGCATCTTTTGCAAACTCTGCTACTTCTGTTGTTGTCATAAATTTAAAATAAAAATGGCCCACACGAAGTGGGCTTCCACATCGGTCTGGGCTCCGTCTACTGATCTGCTTCACATAGTCGGGGATTACGCCAGAACGTTATCTATTAATTAGAATAGATACAATACTACAAGAAAAAGTGTAATTTAGCAAATCCATAATTTGTGTTAGAATATTTTGCATGATCATAACTTATTTTGGGCGAGAGCATTTTAAATTAACAGTTGGGGATTTGGTTGTGGCTGTTAATCCTGTTTCGAAGGAAGGACGTGGGAAAGTCGCGAAATATGGCGCAGATATCACTCTAGTTACTACAAATCATCCTGACTATAATGGCGTAGAACAGACAGAACATGGAGAAAAAGTTCCTTTTGTCGTGCGTGGTGGTGGAGAATTCGAAGTGAAAGATATTTTTATAAAAGGGTTTAATACTGTCACAAAATTACTTGATGGTAAAAAAGAAAAAGAATATCAAAATACAAGTTATGTACTTACATTAGATGGTATTCGTATTACATTTTTAGGAGCTTTATCTGTAATGCTTGCTCCAGAACACAAAGAAATAATTGATGAGACAGATGTATTGTTTATTCCAGTAGGAGAGGACGGATTTTTACTTAATGCGTATGATGCGCACAAGCTCGCCGTATCACTTGAATCAAAACTAGTAATTCCAATGGATTACAATGAAAAGTCACTTCCAATTTTCTTGAAAGAATCAGGTGCTGAAAAAGTAGAACCTGTAGAAAAACTTACAATCAAAAAGAAAGATATAGATAGCAAACTTGGTGAAATCATTTTATTTCATGAGATGTAATATCTAGTGTTATATACTAGTAATAATGAAAAGATTCTTTAAGTTAAAGCACTACTTAGCCTTCCTTCGCCGACAGCCGACACACATTCAGCATCTCTATGCTTTCATATTTGCAGGCACCATTACTTCGTTACTAGCCGGATTTATTTTGTATACAGATTATGGATTTTGGCATGAAAGATATGTTAGTACAGAAGAAGTAGCGACGACAACTGAGGTGATATCTCCAGAATCGCCGACAGAAATGTTATCTAATTTATTTAATGATGCACGTACTCAGTTTAAGAGTATAGGCAAAGATGGGACTACATTATTGGAAGGAAAAGACAGTTTCAAGAGGTAGCAAAACATAACGTTTTATGCTATAATTAAAAGATAATTACCCCTAATTTCTATGGCAAAAAAGTCCGCTCCAAAAGAAGAATCAGGATCACCTGTAGTAGTGCATTCTGCGCATCGTAACGTACACATTGCAGAAGAAATGCGTACCGCATATTTGGATTATGCGATGAGTGTTATTACTGCGCGCGCACTTCCGGATGCGAGAGATGGATTAAAACCAGTGCACCGAAGAATACTGTATGCGATGAATAGTATGGGGCTAACTCCAGGGGCCAAGTTTCGTAAATCTGCGACAATCGTAGGAGAAGTACTTGGTAACTATCACCCACATGGGGACGCATCAGTGTATGATGCGATGGTAAAGAGTGCGCAAGATTTCTCATATCGTTATCCTCTCGTAATGGGGCAAGGAAACTTCGGCTCAATAGATGGAGATGGAGCAGCGGCGTACCGTTATACAGAAGCGAAGATGTCAAAGATATCTACAGAACTCATGCGTGACATTGAGAAAGAGACAGTGCGCATGGTGCCGAATTATGATGGAACAAAAAAGGAACCACACGTTCTTCCGACTGCAGTGCCAAACCTTCTATTAAATGGAACACTCGGTATCGCTGTAGGTATGGCGACAAATATTCCTCCACACAATCTTCGTGAAGTGATTGATGCGACTACTCACTTAATAGATAATCCTCATGCAACTACAGAAGACCTTTGTGAATTCGTACAAGGCCCTGATTTCCCACTTGGTGGAGTAGCTTTTGGTCAGTCTGATATTCGTGCTGCGTATGCTACAGGTCGCGGAGGAGTAGTGGTGCGAGGTGAGGCAGAAATTAGTGAGACAAAAAATGGAATGTTCCAGATTATTATCACATCACTCCCATTTCGTGTTATTAAAAGTAATTTGATTGAAAATATTGCAGATCTTGTACGTGAGAAGAAGATTGACGGAATAAAAGGACTTCGTGATGAATCTACAAAAGATATTCGTGTCGTGATTGATCTAAAATCTGGTGCGCAACCACAAAAGGTATTAAATTATTTATATAAACACACAGAACTCGAAAGTACTTTCCATTACAACGTGGTGGCACTAGTTGATGGTGTACCTCAAACTCTTGCACTTAAAGGTGCGCTTGAATCATTCGTGGGTCACAGAAAAGAAGTGGTACGACTACGCACAGAATATGACTTACGTCGCGCACTTGATAAAGAACACATCTTGCTTGGTCTTAAAAAAGCACTCGATCATATAGATGAAATCATTCAGACAATAAAGAAATCAAAAGACACACCGGACGCACACGCACAACTTGTGAAGAAGTTTAAGTTCTCTGACATCCAAGCAACAGCGATTCTCGAAATGAAACTTCAGCGTCTAGCTGGACTTGAAAGAAAGAAAATTGAAGATGAATTAAAAACTGTACAAGCACTCATAGCAGAATTAAAACTTATTCTTGCTTCAGAAAAGAAGATGCTTTCAATAATCAAGCAAGAACTTGTAGATATTAAAGAAAAGTATGGTGATGATAGACGTACAAAAATCGTAAAACATAAAGCTAAGGAGTTTAATCCAGAAGATTTAATTGCGGATCGTGAAGAAGTACTTGTGTATACGTCCGGTGGATATGTGAAGCGTACTGATCCTGCAGAATTCCGTACACAAAAGCGTGGAGGAGTGGGAGTAGTGGACTTAAGTACAAAAGAAGAAGACTTCATCACAATGTCACTTACTACATCTACTCACAGTGATTTACTATTCTTTACTGACAAAGGAAAAGCATATCAAATAAAGATGTATGACATGCCAGAAGGCAAGCGTGCGACTCGTGGAAAGAGTATTATGAATTTCCTTCAATTAACTGATGGAGAAAAAGTGACTTCTATCTTGCCAATGCCAAAAGACATAAAAGAAATGAAAGGTGTATCACTTATGATGATTACAAAGAATGGAACAGTGAAGAAATCAGCTGCTGATTCATTCAAGGAAGTGCGTCGTAGTGGGCTTATCTCTATTCGTTTAGAAGAAGGAGATGAATTACTCGCAGCATTGTTCGTCCAAGGAGGAGATAATGTAATTCTTACAACACAAAATGGTCAATCTATCCGTTTTAATCATGATGATGTTCGTGAGATGGGACGTACTGCAGCAGGGGTGATTGGTATGAAGTTAGATAAGGGCGATTCAATCGTGGCGGCAGATAAAATACCTGAAGGCACAAAGGGTGCAGAGTTACTCGTAGTGACGGCAAACGGTTATGGAAAGAAAACCAAACTTTCTGAATACAAGACACAACACCGAGGTGGAAGTGGTATTAAGACAGTGAAGGTTACAGAAAAAACAGGAAAACTAATCGTGGCGCGCGTGGTAACAAGTGAGAATGAAGAATTACTTGCAGTGTCAAAAGAATCACAAGTGATTCGTACCGAACTTAATTCGATTCCGACTTTAGGAAGAGATACACAAGGGGTGAGAGTTATGAAGTTGCGAGAAAAGGATTCTGTTGCTTCGTTTAACTTACTGTAAGAAAGTCATAAATTGCGAATCTACTTTGTCGCTACGAAATTTTCTCTTTCAACGTAGGACTACTACGTCTCACTCGAAAATTTCTATGCTTCGCGTATCTTCATCAATTTCTGACTTTTAGATTTTATCTATAATATTTTGCAAAAAGTTTTTGAGGTTGATTTTTATTTTTTGAGTAAAAGATTTTTTATTATCATTATTTAATCTTGTTGTAGTTGATACTTCCATAGCGAAATTTACTGGTTTTGGTTTTAATTCAGAAACAAAAGATTTTAGGACTGGCCTCTCGGTGGATTTTACTTTGTTAGTGAGTTTTTGCTCTGGCTCTAAGTTCTTTGTTGATTCCGTACTAGTAGGGTTAGAAAAATTTTGCTGAGGGACAGAAGGGGATTCCGCCACTTTAATGGATAAGTATTTTGTGACTTTTCCAGTAGGGGAAGAGATTGTAAAAGTCAACGGGAAAGTTCCTGTTTGTGTAGGAGTGCCAAAAAAAGTTAGTAGTAAAGCCCCTCTTTTCACAGCTGGGTTGGTTAAGTTAGGTACATCATCTTGCGTCGTAAAAATACCCGGTGGGTTACACAGACAATAAAGTTCTGGTTTTGTGCCAGAGTACAAAATTTGGACTTTTCCTTTGTATGGTTTGTTGATTATACCGATAGGTAGGTCTGATGGTAAATCTGCACTTAAGTCATATCCTCCATCATCAACAACAAGGTCGATTTGTTTAGTAAGAATTGCCCCATAGTTGTCAGTTAGTAAAAGTGTCAATTTATACGCTCCAGGGTAGACAGGGGTTCCTTCAATTTTTACGTAATCTACTCCATTTTTTCCAAAATATATTTTACCCAAACTAAGCCCTTGAGGTAGCTGATTCCCTGTTAATGAAACGCTAGGGATGTTGTCCCCACTATATATGAAGTTTATTGTTGTTTCATAAGGCGTCATAGAAACAGCAGACGGTAAAGAAGTAAAGTCTAGCAACTGAAAACTACCTAAAGCAAAAGAAGTGGTAGGTACTAAAAATAATAAACATATTAGTTTTTTCATAATATAAAGTTTATCACGGATAATTGAGGGTGTTTATTTTGTAGTCCACTAGTAACTAGCAACTAGTAACTATATACTGTATACATGTTTCTCACTCCAGAACACTTGGTCAAAGAATTGTATTTAAAAGCAGGCGATAGGGCTGCGGATATTGGTTGTGGTACTGGTGTGTACACTATTGCTCTTGCTGAAGAAGTTGGAGATGTCGGACAAGTATATGCAGTGGATGTGCACCGAGATATTTTGCACACTCTCGCAGACACTTTGGAAAAGCGAAAGATAATGAATGTGGAAATACTTTGGGCAGATATTGAAAAGGGGATTCCTATAGATGCATATTCATTAGACGCTGTTGTTATTTCAAATGTACTCTTCCAACTTGAAGATATAGATGCAATGCTATCTCATGTTGCAAAACTTTTAAAACCAGAAGGGCAGTTACTAGTTGTAGAGTGGAGTGCATCTCACGGAGGAATTGGTCCGCATACAGATCATGTTGTAGAAGAGTCACGTGCAGAGTCTTTGGTACAAAAACACGGGTTTAGAATTACAAAACATTTACCCGCTGGGGATTACCATTACGCGTTTATAGCACTTTCAATGTAGTCTTCTATAAAACCCTTATTTTATGGGTTATTTGTGGTATTGACAAATGTAGAGGACTCTGCTATACTGTATTTCAGTAGGGCAGATTTGAAATGTATATGTGTACAGAGATTGGCCGAATCGCTTGAACGGGCGTTGGTCGATGCATTGTGTATCCCTCAGTACGCAAAAGATTTGGTTTCTCTCGTCTTGGAGCCAAGTGAGTAACAGTTCAGATCTGATAGAAAGACGGCGAAGGTTGGAAGTTAATTTCTGAAGTTTGTAATACTTTTTCAAAGTTGGTAGCAATTCGAGGGTAAGCGAAAAGAGTTTGCCGTCCTCTCTAACACTAACGGCACCCAATGGCAGTCAACGCGCGTTCACGCACGGCTGCCATTTTTTATTTGTATAATTTATAACAAAGAGCGACAACTTCGTTGCCACTCTTTGTATCCACTAGTAACTATTGACTATTAACTATAAACTAGACTATATGTTACGTAATATTCTTCTTGGTGTTGGAGTTTTTGCAGCACTGTTTTCTATTTTAATTTTCTCTGGGAAATTACCTATCGGTAATAAAGCGAATACTCCACAAGGTGAAGTAGTACTTTGGGGAACATTTCCTGAAGAGTCTATAAATCCAATCATTCAATCATTTAACCCACAAGCAAAAACATATCGTGTCACATATCGTGAAGTGAGAGAAAATGTTTTTTCACAGACATTACTAGAAGCATTAGCTAATGGCACAGGACCGGATATGATACTCGCACCACATCAAATAATTCTTGCACAATCATCTCGTCTTTATCCTTTCCCAATTACATCACTATCAGAGAAAAACTTCAAGGATACTTTCGTAGATGGAGCAACCATTTTGCTTAGTCCATATGGTGCACTCGCACTTCCAGTGTCTGTAGAGCCACTCGTGTTATTTTATAATCGTACTTTACTTTCAAAGCATGGAATCGCTTCACCTCCACAATATTGGGATGAAGTATTAAAGTTTGCACCACTTCTTTCTGTAAAAGATAATAAGGGTCAATTTTTAGAATCAGGAATAGATTTAGGAGCATCAAATACAGCCTATGCAAAAGATATTTTGATGGCGGGAGTGTCTCAGCTTGGTCAGACAGCAGTATTAGTACAATCAAATAGCGACGGAACAGTAGTACCTACAGTTTACGCAAACACTCCAGTGGTAGAAGGAGGTGATGTGCTACCACTTTCTTCAATGGTACGATTCTTCACACAATTTGGTGATCCTACTAAATCTACTTATACATGGTCTGAATTTATGGGTAATGCAGATGATCAATTCGTCGCAGAAAAATTGGCAATGTATGTAGGATATTCTGGAGAGCTAGGTACATTGAGAGCAAGAAATCCTAAAGGGGAATTTGATATGACATATCTACCACAATCTCGTGGGTACAATACTTTTGCAACTGGTGCGCGCATGTACGCGATAGCTACTCTTAAGAATACAAAGAATCCAACTGCTGCATTAAATGTGGAAGCACAATTCTCTGGCGCTGGAATATCTCCATCACTTTCACAAATAGTAGGAGGAGTGCCAGCACTTCGTGCTTATGCGACGACACCTGGGCTTCCTGAAGTTATTGCACGCAGTATGCTTGTGGCTCGTGCTTGGTATGATTCTTATCCTGCACAGACCACAGCACTTACAGCCACTATGGTGTCAGATATTATACATAATCGTTATGATGTGACAGATGCGGTGGCCATCTTTGTGTCACGTCTACAAGACCTGTATACTCCAAGATAATACTAGATAAAGATGTAAGATCATGAAAAAACAATTTCTTCTTAATGTACTAATCGCATGCATGCTTTTATTTGTGTCAGTTAATGGTGTTCATGCTTTAGCACCAGTACCTTTTACTACTATAGATAAGATATGTGGAGATTCATTTGATTTAAGTACGAAGTGCACTATAAATAACTTTAAAGTATTTTTTAATGGAATAGTTCTTTACGGGTCAGTATTATTAGTGGTAGTTCTTACAGCTTTAATATTCGGACGCCTTATTATAGGGGCTAAAAAATTAATAATCGATGGGAATGCATCAGCTTGGGCAGAAGCAAAGAGTCAAGCAGGAAGTTCTGTTATCGGATATATTATTTTAATATTTTTGATAGGTGGTGGAATTTTCTGGGTATTTAATTCTATAGGAGCTGCACCATGGGTGACTCGTATCTTTAATTTGTTTATCTCTGATTCGTTTATACAAAATGCTTATGCAGCAGATTCTTTATTTTCAAATCCTTTACCAGGTGTAACTAATGTCTATGATTTAGTTCTCACTTTCGTCAGTCTTGCTTTGAGATTTGTAGTTTATCCAATATTACTCGGATTTTGGGTATATGTTGGATTTTCTTACGTGCTTGCACAAGGTAATCCTGAAAAATTAAATAAGGTACATTCATGGTTATTAGTAATAGTTATCTGCACCCTCGCACTATTTATGATTCAAGGATTCTTGGTAGTGGTTACTAATACTGTAAAAGAGATATTTCAGAATAAACCTGCTTTACTTATGGATATGGTGAAGCAATTAGTGTAAACATGGTATACATGCGAATAATAGGTTACACTTATAAACAATAAATCTTATGAAAAATATTTTTAATTTCCGAGTATTTCTTATCACATCATTAATCGCTGTTCCACTTTTTGCTTCTGCTGCAGATTTAGCTTCCGGGTTTAATGATTTAGGTAATTTAGCAGATAATATCGCTAAAGGATTATTAAAGTCTATCGGTACACTTCTTGCCACAGCTGCGATGGCTGCATTCTTTTTTGGATTGGTGCAATATATCTGGGGCGCGCGCGAAGGAGACTCTACAAAAATTAGTAAAGGCAATCAATTTATTCTTTGGTCACTCGTCGCATTGTTCGTGATGTTTTCAGTCTGGGGGATAGTGACTTATGCACAAAAGATTTTCGGCATACAAGGAAATAACAAAATAATAATTCCTACTTTTGAATTCCAAAAAGCTGGGAGTACACAAGTTGGAGATCCAAATATTCCACCAGCACCAGGCTCAAGTAATCCAAATATCGGAACACCAGGAATACCACCAGCGCCTGGTAGTTCCACAAAACTTCCTTCAGGTAGTGTTTGTAATACACCTGATCAGTGTGCAAGTGGACTTTGTCAGGAAGTGGGTACAACTTTAACTTGTAGATAAAAAGAGTATTCTTTGATTCTAGTCTTGTATTGACATTATAGATAATGTAGTGTAGTGTTTTATCAGCGCTCTTTGTAACTTGTGGAGCCATATTCTCAAGGAATGTTTCTCACCGATAAGGAGATTTCATAATGAGTACAAACCCGATTCGTTTTAAGACTATCAAAGGAGCAAGCAACGACGAGAGACCTGCCGGAGACCCTGCTCAAGGGAATCAAGGTCAGCAGTCAACAGAAGGGAAACCTGCTGTCGATGAGACAAGAAAGGGTGGTACCGGAGGTGGAGGAAATGGATCTGATGGATCCGGTGTATGGAACTGGAAAAAAGATCCATATGTGATGTACAGTCTGTGGATTCTCGCAGCTGTAATCGCATCACTTTTGCTCGTTCAGGGCACAAGCATGCTGAACAACTACAATCAAGGTCAGTCGCTTGCCATGGCTCCTCAGATGGCTGTCATGGCTGATGCTGCAATCAAGATGCAGGAAGCAGCGCAGAAAAGCAGTTCTCAGGCGAATCAGCAAAGCAGTCCCATTGTCGGCATCGTGTATGCTTGCAATGATGACGCGGAGTTGAAATCGTATTACGCAAGTGCTACTCCTCAACAGATCGACGCTGGAAAATCTCTCGTCGTATCGAAGACGGGGTGCATGCTTGGGCAATTCAACTTCCCTGTGCGCAATATCGTCGGTACAGAATTTCTCATCGCGATTGATTCGCCAGGCAATCCTGGAAACTTCATCAAGTTTGGGAAAAGTGGGAATATGTCGTACGATGATTTTCTCACCAGACTCAACGCAATACCTGGTCAAAAGGTTCGTCTTGTCGTATACCAAGGCGGGAATGTTCAAATCAACTGAGAAGGGAAGAAATCATGGCTGATGATAAAAAGCCTGACGCTGCTGCAAAGCCGGCGGAGGGAAAGAAGGATCCACCGAAGAAGGTTCCTTGGTACTCCAAGATTTGGAGTTTCAATGGAGCTCTCATCATCGGGGGTACTGGCCTTATTGTTGTCGCAGTACTCTTCTGGAATTTCTACACAGAAGTGATAAGGTCGTTTGGCAGTGGTGCGGCGAATGCTTCAGTCGCACAGACTATGACTGGATTTTAGCTTCTTGGCTGGAAGATGTCATGGACATTCATGTCGACGAACTTCATTGGCGCTGTGTCTGGCGTGCTGGTAT
>JAHFND010000042.1 GCA_023267475.1 bacterium
GGTTAAGAAAATAGTTAAATAACTACCAGCCTCTGAATGGTGGAAAGAATTCCATTAGTGCGAATATACCAAAATATGCAGCACCAAGTAGGACTACACCAAGTAATATAATAAATATTAGCATACCAGTATCCTACACCTAATACTAAAACTATACAAGTGGAAAAGTATTATTTAAACTAGACATATGGCGGTATGGAGCTCTCAATCTAAAAACTCTTCTTCTTGGACATCAGAAACTAAAAATCTCGGTGGTTTAGGTTATCTACTACAAGAGAGTGGGTTTTTCCTTCTCCAAGAAAACCTCGATAAACTTATTCTAGACCAAACTTCAGCAGGGGGAGTTGTCTGGAGTACTCAAACTAAATCATAATCTATGGCATTTAAAGTAGGAAATAAAATTAATGTTGGAAAAAAGAATGCTTTAGGTGTAAAAAGAAGTATTGAAACAAAAGAAAAGATAAGAAATGCCCGCCTTGGAAAGAAGTTGTCTATAGAGACTCGAAGAAAAATGAGTTTATCTAAAATAGGGAACACAAATAATAAAGGAAGAAAAGGAGAATTAAATCATCAATGGAAAGGTGGGAAAGATAAATTTTATCAACAACAGGCATTATTAAAGGAAAATTATACTTGTCAAATATGTTTGTTTAGAGATGTAGAGATAATGGAAGTAGACCACATATTACCAAAATCTACATATCCAGAACTTAGACACGATATCAATAATTTACAAGTGTTATGCCCTAACTGCCACAGAAGAAAGAGTAATAAGGAAAAGAAATATAAATTATATGTCAGACAGTAAAATATCATCATTAACAGCGTACACATCTCCTATAGATACAGATATCTTACCTATAGTAGATATTTCAAGTCCAGCTACTAAGAAAATCTCTTGGGCTAATATTAAGGCTACTCTTAAGACATATTTCGATACTCTATATCCATCTGGCTCTGGAACATCTACAGGAACTAATACAGGAGACCAGACTATTAGTGACGCGACTATATCTACTAGTGATATAACAACTAATAACTTCACTACCGCAAAGCACGGGTTTGTTCCAAAAGGAACTAACGTTGGTAACTTTCTAAAAGACGATGGTACTTGGGGAGCACCATCTGGAGCAGGTGATATGATTCTTGCTTCAGCACAAACTAACTCTGGTCTAAAAACTTTCTTAGACACAACTTTTGGTCTAAGAAATGTAGCTAACACATTCACGGGTATTTTTACTAATACAATAACTGCGGCTAGAACATGGACACTTAAAGATGCCTCAGGAACTATTGCGTTTACTTCTGATATTACAGGTACTAACTCTGGTACAAATACAGGCGATGAAACAACTGGGCGTATTAATGCTCTTTATGGTTCTTCTAATGCAATTACAGTAGGTTCAGTTGAGCTAGGACATGCAACAGATACCAGTATTACAAGAACTGGAGCAGGAGCAATCGCTGTTGAAGGTGTTGGTGTGGCATTAAACTCTATATCATTACCACATACAGCATCACAATTTGAAGTTGGACATGCGTCAGATACTAGTATCACTCGTTCATCTGCGGGTGTTATTGCTGTAGAAGGAGTAGTAATTCCTTCTATTTCTTCAACAAATACAATAACTAATAAGAGATACACGCCACGTGTGTACACTGCTGCTAATAATGCGTCTCTTACACCAGAAATTGATACATACGATGTATTCCACCTTACTGCAATGTCTGCTGCTACAACTATAAATAATAAGTCTACAAGTACACCTACTGACGGTGAACTTATGGAATTTAGATTCCTTGATAATGGTACAGCAAGAGCACTTACTTGGGGTACAGATTATGTTGCAAAAGCAGGAGTAGCACTTCCTTCTACTACAGTTCTAAGTAAGAATCTTTACTGTTTGTTCGAATACAATTCAAACCTTTCAAAATTTGTACTATTATCTTCTGGACAAGAGGCATAAACTATTTTATGAAATATACAACACCTGAAAAAAATTCAAGTTGGTTTAAAAAAGGACATCGTCAGTCTGAGGAATCTCGTAAAAAAATGAGTTTAGCCAGAATTGGTAAACCACCAGTTAATAAAACAAATATTTTTATTTCTTGTATTGAGTGTGGAAAAGAAAGAAAAGTAACAAAAACTCAACTCACAAAAGGAGCAAAATATTGTTCAAGAGAATGTACGAACAAACATAAAGATATGGGAAAAACTCCATTAGCACATAAAATAAGAATGTCTAAGGAATATAAAGATTGGAGAACATCAATTTTTGAGAGAGATAACTATACTTGTACTATTTGTAATTTACATAGTGGTTGTGGTAAAAGAGTAGAACTTAATGCAGACCATATTAAGCCATTTGCTTACTTTCCTGAGCTTAGATTTGATATGAGCAATGGAAGAACACTTTGTCGAGAGTGCCACCGTAAGACAGATACATTTGGAAGTAAGGTTCTTTCCAATTTGTCGAAATGGAATCTTTTAAGTGTAGGAAACGAGTAATATGGCTCTTACAGATAATCTAGTATGGGGTTCAAAATTAGATAATAACTCAAATGACGTTCTCGGTATTTCTAATGGTACTGATACAAATATAACGTATTCATCAGGAAATGGAAAAATAAATCAAGGTGGTGGATTTAATGGTACTGATTCAAGAATAAATACTAATACTTCAGGATTTTCAGGTACAACAGATTTTACAATTGCTTATGGATAAAAACATCTACTGCTAATAAACTAATTTGCTCTAAAAGAGGAAGC
>JAHFND010000043.1 GCA_023267475.1 bacterium
GTAATAATTCTTTTCTTTATTTGTCGCGTCCGATGCTAGCGCTTGCATCGAAGCATACCACTGCTCCATAAGCGCCATCATTTCTTTCATACTTTTTAGTTGTCCCTCTCCCCCTTCTGGAAGAATAATTTCAAAAAGCTTCATGTGAACTGATTTCCATTCATCTTTAGATAAATCATTATCCAAAGAGTGACCACTTAATAAATACTGCACAAGGAATCTCTCAAAATCATCTTCTATCTCTGGACTATTTAATTCGCTAGCCATTAAAAGAGCGTTTTTAATACCTTTATCCGCCATTACTTGAGCAAGCATTTTTATCTGCTCGTCTGTAGAACGTGGAGATAACCATTCTAATAATCTATGTTTTTCACTAGACTCTAAATTGGCTTGTGGTGACACCACTTTTTCAATAGGTGTTTGAATATATTCTCTCACCACTTCTCGTGCATGGTCTTCTTTTGTGAATCTTCCTTCAAAACTTTTTGCACGTTCAATTTTATCCGCGAGCTTAAAGCGCAAGTGTGCCACCTCTTCTTCCGGAGTGCGAAACAGAGTATCCATACACTATAGTATACAGTGGCAAACACTCTCCAGTAAGTGGACTACACTACTCTATAGTTATAATTTCTGCCTTTCCTTCTGTAATTAAAATAGTGTGTTCAAACTGTGCCACATTACTTCCATCAACTGATGTAAAAGTGTAACCATCATCTTCCAAAATAACTTCTCCGTCTCCACGAGAAATTATCGGCTCAATAGCTAAGACCATTCCAGGAACAAGCTTTGGACCTTTAAGACCATCATCAAAATTTGGAACTGTTGGTTCTTCGTGTACCTTATGCCCAACGCCATGTCCTGCTAATATTTTCACAATACCAAACTTCTTTGGAACTGCTTTCTCAATTGCTTTTGAAATATCATTTACATAATTTCCAGATGTAGCAACTTTAATCGCAGAAGCTAATGCTTTTTTAGTCACATCACATAATTCTTCATCTTCTTTACTTATATCCCCTACCGGAACAGTAATAGCTGAATCAGAAATCATTCCATTATAGCTAATAGCACAATCAAGCTTTATCAGATCCCCCTCTTTTAAGACTCTCTTACCTCCGATACCATGAACTGCTTCATCATTTACAGATAAACAAATACTACCAGGGTATGGATAATCCGCCCCCCATGGTTGATAACCTAAAAGTGCTGGCTTAGCACCTAGTTCTAAAATCTTTTTATTAGCAAAATCATCTAAATATTTAGTGGTAACTCCTGGACGCACTTCACTAGCAGTACTTTTAAGTACTTGTGCAAGAATCTTTCCACTTTTGCGTAATGATTCTATTTCTTCTTTATTTTTTAACTTAACGTTGTACTTCATCTAATTTTTTAACTATTTCTGCATGAACTTCTTCGATTGTTTGCTCACCGTTTATATGAAGCACTTTATATCGTGGGTCATGTAAATAAACATCAAGTGTAGGAAGCACTTCCGTCTCAAACCAAGATAATCTTCGATCAATATCTTCTATCTCTTTGTCATCTTCACGTCCACGAGCAAGAAGTCTTTCTTTTGACCACCCTTCTGAGACATCAACGTAGATAACAATAGGTTTTTCATAACCCAAGAAAGTAATAGCACTGTGTAATACATGCACTTCAAAGGGCTTGCGTGGTGCACCGTCAAGTAAAATGGTTTCTCCACC
Source organism: bacterium (assembly GCA_023267475.1). Taxonomy (GTDB): domain Bacteria; phylum Patescibacteriota; class Minisyncoccia; order Phycocordibacterales; family UBA5272; genus UBA11704. The sequence goes on from JAHFND010000043.1 coordinate 1,707, forward strand.
TTTAAGTGTTTGTATAAAAATATTTGCCCAGTTGTATACTGCCAAAAATTCAGGTTGTAATTCCCCTAGTTCATTAACTTTTCTAGAAAGTGAAGAAACATAAGTATCTTGTTTTGCAAATGCACGAAAACCGTCCCCAGTTGTAATATGGACTACATTTTCGACACCTTTACTTTCTAATTCCTTTTTGAGTAATTCTGCCTGTGTACCCTTCCCACACCCAGAACGCCCTATAAATATAAAGAATTGCTTCTGCATTGCTTTATACTAACACAATTCTTAATAAGCAGACACTGCCAACGGATCATAGTCCTTTCCAGTAAGATCTTTAAACTCTTTCTTTGCAGACTTATTCTTTAAGTACTTATATAAACCTTGAACTCCGATAGCTAAGAATCCTGCTGTTAAAAAAGCGGCAAGTCCTGCCCCTATCAGCATTTCGGGTTGTGCCGTGCCTACGGCTGATAAAATATCTGGTATTGAAGTAATGCCCAGACTTGAATAAAGCCCAACTTGAAGTGCTGCAGCAATTACCCCTCCAGTTCCAACAAATTTTTTTACTCCTGCATCACGTTTGTCATCTGATTTCCAAATATTTTCTACTACCTCTTTAACTTCTGGAGAAGATATAGGCAAAAAAGACTCTATAGTATTTGCTGTTTCTATTCTCGGTGAATTATCTTCTACTTCCATGCTAGGCTGTTGTGTCAATTTTGTCTTCAAAACTTCTACTCGAGCGATATCCTCTACCTTTTTTGGTTGTGGAGCCTGTGCTTCAAATTTTTCATCTAAATTCTTTTTAATAGATTCATTTCTTATTTGTTTTCCTAATGTGCCTTCTGCAAGATTAACAAAAGACATATCTACTTGTTCATTTCCTTTTTCTTCTTGTAAGATTTTATTTTCCATATTTATAATTAAGCAAATACTCCTTTTGCGCGATTATTATTAACAATATTTTTTATTTTACGTAACCCTTGATA
>JAHFND010000044.1 GCA_023267475.1 bacterium
ATGGAAATCAGTTCACATGAAGCTTTTTGAAATTATTCTTCCAGAAGGGGGAGAGGGACAACTAAAAAGTATGAAAGAAATGATGGCGCTTATGGAGCAGTGGTATGCTTCGATGCAAGTGCTAGCATCGGACGCGACAAATAAAGAAAAGAATTATTACACTTTAGAATTAGGCGTAGCAAATGGCACGACAACTACTTCATTTTATTGTTCGGTACATGTGGACTATTCAGCACTTTTTGAAAAAGTAGTCTTGGGAGTTTTTCCAACTGCACAAGTGCATGAATGTAAAGAAGACTATAATATTTTTAGTAGTCATGCAGTTACATCTTGTTCATATGCTACAGCTAGTAGTCATCCTGTACTTCCAATTAAGACTTATGAACAGATGGAAGCAGATCCAATGTCACTTATTCTTGCTTCATTTACAAAACTCACAAAAGATAATGAAGGCTTAGCATTACAGTTACTTATTCGTCCTTCAGGAGATGTATTTGCAAAGAAATATGGCGAGATGTTGGAAGACTTACGCAAAGGTGAGACATTAAAGCGCGTAATAGATAAGCAAGATTCTTTGAAAGAAGCTTTTCATACTATAGGCGAGATGTTTTCTTCCTCAAAAACAAAAGAACAGCTTGAAAAAGAGAAAGAGAAAAAAATAACTTTTGCCGATGAAAATGCTATGAAGTATGTTCAAGAAAAACTTTCTAAAACTATAGTAGAGACAAATATTCGTATTATTTCTTCAGCGTCAGATTTTACTCGAGCAGAAGCAATACGTAATGATTTAGAAAACGCTTTTGCACAGTTTAATCAGGTAGGTGGGAACAGTATTTCTTGGAAGATGGTAGAAGGCAGAAAACAAAAAGCTATGCTACATAGATTTTCATATCGTCTGTGGAGTGAGGATGAAAGTTATCCATTAAATATAAGCGAACTAGCTTCAGTATTTCATTTCCCAATGCAATCAAAAGATGTGGCAAATGTGCGCCTACAAAAATCAGCGAATGCCCAAGCGCCAATTGATATGCCACAAGAGGGAATAGTTTTAGGTAATAATAGTTTCAGAGGGCAGGATCAAAAAATATATTTCTCTCGTGCAGATAGAATGAGACATCTTTATACCATTGGTCAAACTGGTACAGGTAAGACTGTATTTCTTAAGAATCTTATAATACAGGATATTAAAAATGGGGATGGGTGCTGTTTTATAGATCCACATGGTAGTGATATCTTGGATATTTTGGCTAACATTCCTCCTGAGAGAACACAAGATGTGGTATATTTTGATCCAAGTCATATAGAGAGACCAATGGGATTAAACATGCTTGAATATGATAAAAATTTCCCAGAGCAAAAGACTTTTGTGGTGAATGAGTTACTGGGAATTTTTAATAAATTATTTGATATGAAGGTCTCAGGAGGTCCAGGGTTTGAACAGTATTTTAGAAATGCAGCACTTCTTGTCATGGAACATCCAGAGAGTGGCAATACTCTACTCGAAATTTCTCGTATCTTTTCTGATAAAGAATTTAGAGATTATAAATTATCAAAGACTAAAAATCCACTTCTTTTACAATTTTGGCAAAATGCTGAAAAAACGACAGGGGAACAAGGTCTCTCAAACTGGACACAATATGTAAATAGTAAATTTGATATCTTTATGTCAAACGATATCATGCGACCAATTATCGCTCAAGAAAAATCTGCATTTAATTTTAGAGAAATAATGGATACAAAAAAGATTTTCTTAGTGAATCTTTCAAAGGGTAGATTGGGGGATATAAATTCTCATTTACTTGGGCTTATTTTGGTTGGAAAATTATCACAAGCAGCGATGTCACGAGTAAACGCTACAGAGCGACCAGATTTTTTCTTGTATATTGATGAATTCCAAAATGTAACTACACCTTCTATTGCAAGTATTCTATCTGAAGCAAGAAAGTATAGATTGTCACTTTCAGTTGCGCATCAATATATAGCACAATTGCCAGAAGATATAAAAGGGGCAGTGTTCGGAAACGTCGGATCTCTTGTAGTGTTTAGAGTAGGCGCAGATGATGCAAAATATCTCGAGACACAATTTGCACCCACATTTACTTCATCTGACATTATGAAGATAGAAAATTATCACGCTTATGTGAAGATGCTTGTAAATGGAGAACCTCGTAAGCCTTTTGATATAGTTACTATGCCACCTATGGTTGGAGATACTTCAAGAATAGAAGCTCTAAAGGAATTAAGTTATCTTACATATGGACGACCAAGAGATGAAGTTGAGGCTGAGATCCTAAAAAAATATAAATAAAAACTAAAAAATTATCCCATCTACTTTGTCGCTACGTAATTTTTGTCAGTCAATGTAGGATTAACTACATTTCTTTCCAAAAATTACTAGGCTTCGCGTATCTGAGATAATTTTTTAGTTTTTACTATTTTAAATCTTACTTGGTTCTTTCTACGTATTCTCCAGTTTCAGTATTTACAATTATTTTTTCACCAGCTTCGATAAATAGTGGAGTAGTAATCTGTGCACATGTTTCAAGAGTCACTAGCTTGTTTCCACCCGATGAAGTATTTCCTCTAATTGCAGGAGGGGCTTCTTTTACAGTGAAAGTCATTTTGATTGGAAGAGTCACACCAATTATTTTTTCTTCATCATCATATTCGAAAATCATTAAGTC
>JAHFND010000017.1 GCA_023267475.1 bacterium
TCTACATTCGACGTCATGAAAGATGCGATGGGGCCATTTGCAATACGATAAATACTACTTACCAATATGTCTCTTGCTTTATCTTCGAGAATCTTTTCTCCATCACGAGAAAGTTTTAATGCGCGTGATTGTAAATCCTCTTCAGACTCTCTTGTAACTCTGCGAAGTAATAATTCTTTTGCTTCATCACTCGATAATGATGCGACTTTTTCTAGTTCGCGAGAAATACTTTTTTCTTTTTCTTCTAATTTTTCTTTTAAAGTAGATAATTCTTTCCCTTTTTCACGAAGAGAACTTAACTCTTTATTAATTTCATCATCACGAGAAGCGAGTTCTCTTTCTCTCTTATCAAGACGTTCTTCTTGTTTAATAATTCTGTCTTCTGCTTTTTTCATCTCTTCACGCAAGTCACTTGCTTTTGTAAGAGCTTCTTCTTCGATAGCATGTGCCTCTCTTTTTGCAGCTAAAAGTTTTTCTTCAATATCTGCTTCAATAGAACCACGACGAGAAAGCGCTACGTAATGACGTGCGATATAACCAACGAGTGCGCCGAGAGCTAAAACGGCGACACCTTCAATGAGAAGCGCTTCATCCATGTTACTTTGTACTCTTTGGTTTGAGAACTTGATCTACTATTCCGTACTTCTTTGATTCTTCTGCGTTCATCCAATAGTCACGATCTTTATCCTTCTCCACCTTTGCATAAGACTGACCTGTAGCGTCTGCCATCATCTTAGTAAGTTTCTCCTTAAGACGAATAATATGCTTTGCAGTAATTTCTATATCAGATGCCTGACCTTCTACACCAGTAAGAGGCTGATGAATCATAACTTCTGCATTAGGAAGTGCAAAACGCTTTCCTTTTTTACCTTGAGAAAGTATGGTTGCTCCCATTGAAGCTGCCATTCCTACACAAACTGTCGCTACATCTGGCTTTATATGATGCATAGCATCCACTATAGCAAGACCTGATTGAATTTGGCCACCAGGGGAGTTTATATAAAGAGTAATGTCCTTCTTTGGATCTTCACTTTCAAGGAAAAGAAGCTGGGCAATAACAATATTTGCAACATTGTCATCTATTGGACCCGCTAAAAATATAATTCTCTCTCGTAAAAGACGTGAATAAATATCATACGCACGCTCGCCGAATTGGCTTTTTTCAATAACTGTAGGTATTAACATGTTTTCTATAGCTAGATTCAAAAATCTAGAATTAAATAATAAAAATCAAAATAATCTAAAAACCCTAAAAATCAATCGTTTCTGTCGTTACTTTCGCTCTTCTGTATTCGCAATATACCATGATTTTTATAGGAAGAAACGATTGACAAACAACACTTTTTGTTATATAATATAGAACATAGCTGTAATTCGCAGTAATTCTTTGAATTAGACACTAGGAGGAACACAATATGTTCGATTTTTTGAAAAAGCACCCAGTGGGTGCCTGGCTTAGCGTTTCAATCGCTTTGTCGGCCATCAGCATCTGGATTTTTGGATGGATTGTTCCATCCAGGTGGATGGTCTTTTCCGCCGTGCTGGCTACCATCACAGCACTCGAGTGGTGGAAGCCACTAAAGATCCGCGCCAAAGAAGTCCTCTTTGGGAAAAAAGGGCTGATTACAACCTTGGTCTGCTGGATGATCACGCTGTTCATCCTCGGCATTATCCTTGGAGAGCTGATCTCCGCACCTTCGGCCTCCAACCCAGTAAGACCAGATAGCCTTTCTGGACTCCTGGTCGGGATTCCAGTATTTTTCGGAGTCTGCGCTGGATTCTGCGCTGTATTCTGCGGAATCTTCAAGGCTGTAATGAAAAAGAAGTAAAGAATCGAATACCTTTGCGGGTATCTTTGAGCGGTCGCCATGTGCGACCGCTCTTTTTTATTGTTTTATTATTAAAAGACAAAAAGAAATCCCCTGCATTGTATGCACGAAAGGGTTTCATGCGCACAATGCAGGGGATATCTCATTAAAGAGAATTATAACTACATAAGTTATCCAACTTAAAAGTTAATAAGAGAGCAAACTTTAGGGTTTTTATGGTGTGGTACCTTTTTAAGGATTTAGACGACCACTATGGAAGGAACAACTCGGTAGGCGTTACGTGAAGCATTTTAATACCCATTACGCATGGGCGAGCGTACAACCGCTTCACCTACCTACGTCCTTTATGATACTGCTTGTGTCTTTTATATGCAAGAACTTTCATGTGGATAACTTTTAGATGTCTTTTAAGGAATAAAATCATCTCTAAAATATTGTCTTTTCATTTGTATTGCAATGTCTTTTTATACCCTATAGTGTAATATACATGCGATTACATCGCTTCTACGTATTACAACCCCTTGGTGAAGAAGTTGTTATAGATGATGTTTCTCTAATTAAACAGTGGACAAAAGTTTTTAGATATAAAAAAGGTGATTTAGTTATTCTCTTTGATGGAGAAGGATCTGACGCCACTTATGAATTAGAAGAGGTATCACCAAAATCAACAGTACTTTCACGTAAAAGCGTTTCTCCTTCATTTATTCCAAAAGTTAAAGTTACTCTTTACCTTTCTATTATTAAAAAAGATAACTTCGAACTTGCTGTACAGAAAGCAACCGAACTAGGAGTGTCTACAATCATCCCAGTTTTATCTGAAAGATCAGAAAAGAAAAATATAAGTGATGAAAGATTACAAAAAATAGCAATCGAATCATCTGAACAGTGTGGAAGAGGGGACGTGCCTACTATTATGCCTGTAATAAGATTGAAAGAAATACTAGATACTCCTCTTCCACACGACTCTAGTTATGTTTTACAGATGGAAAATAAATTATTGAGTAAGGAAAAAGGAGATCACAGAAATATCGGACTCTTTGTCGGACCAGAAGGCGGATGGAGTGATGCAGAATTAGAGTTGTTTAGTGAAAAAAATCTAAAAGCTGTGTCAATTAGTGAGACAACACTAAGAGCAGAGACTGCTGCGATAGTAGCTTGCGCTTTTTCACTAGAAAAAAAATAATTCTTCATGATATAATTTAACCAACCCGCGAGGGCATTAATTAAATTAAAATCCTTATGAAGATAAATTACGCTCTTACTTCTCGTATACTAATCGCATTACTATTCGTAGTCGCTGGTGTACAAAAAATTATTGGTTTTCAAATGATGACAGGATACATCGGGTCTCTCGGTGTTCCACTTCCTGTAATTGCTACAGCTCTTGTAATTATTATTGAGGTCCCTGTTGCTATTGCCTTTGCTTATGGATATCGCGTCTGCACAATGGGAATGATACTTATAGGATTTACTGCGCTAGCAACACTTTTAGTACACCGAAATATAGGAGACGGTACAAATATGGTTATGGCTCTTAAGAACATCGCAATCATTGGTGGTATATTAGCTGCTATCATGTCATGTGATTGTGGAAAGTGCCCAATGGGACTATGTGCAGTTAAAGAAACAAAGAAGAAATAGCAGGTGAGGAAAATAAAAGCGCGACCAAGGTCGCGCTTTTATTTTCCTACATTTTATTTTTATTCTCTAACTCTTCTATCATTTTCTGTAAACCAATATTAATATCAACTTTTTCTGCGTGTTCTTCTATAAAAGAAAACATCGACTTAACCATCTTTTGAATCTCCGAATTACGTATTTCAACTACAAGTGCTTCATTCATTGCCATTAAATATAATGAATCTTTAAACATAAATATTTGCCCGGCATGATTAAAATATTTTTTATCTATTTGGTGAGCAGAATAGGCACGTCCAATAAACCCTTTAAGCCACTTTATTCCTTCATCAATACCCAATCGATTAACGTGATCTTTAAACCAGTGATTAGGGAAAATTGCCTCTGTAATTATTCTGTGACTTCGTAAATCATCATTAAACTTATTAATAGTTTCTTTACCAACAATCGCATCCCAACCTTTCTGCACCATATCACCCTGCATAATATGTAATCTGGCTTCTTGACGATGATTCATAATATGTGAAAGCATTGATAAGATGGCAACTTTCCCTCTATGAACAACAATAGTTCCATCACTTAATCCTTTTACCTCCTCAACTCCTTCAGAAATAGAAAGTAATACTTTTTTTGTTTCATATAAAGCCTCATCAATATCTTCTTTACTGGCAAGTGACCATGACTTCTTTCCATTATGTATGTGAGACTTAACCAAACCTCTTTCTTTAAGTTTTTTTAGAATATCATATACCGCCGGTCTGGTTACTCTTGTCTCCTTTGCAAGTAAAAGAGGGGTATTTATTCCTTGTATTATAGCCAAAAGAACTATCTCCTCTTTAATAGAAAGGTCTAATATTGAAAGACTTTTACGTAATTCCATACCATAAGTATACATGTTTTATACATTATGTAAAGTTTTATCGACATTTTATATATAAAAAAAGTATTGATTTATATGGTTATAATTGAGGAATTATAGTAAATACAACTTAATTTTTTACTGTCAAGTAATTTAATGCTATTCTGATATCAGGTATCAGGCAAGTAGTTCATTGAATACCGGCATATTGCCAACAACACCTCGGGGGAAATACTGTGGAAAAGAGTCAAATTTTAGAGCATCTGTTTGGACGAAGCATAAAGATTCACACCCCAATGTTTTTCGAAAGTTCATTTGGGAAAATAGAATCATGCGCCATCAAACAGTATCAAGGGAATGGTGACACTCAGATCTTATGCCGCTTAAATGACGGACCCATCACCTGTCCCTACTACTTCAACATAAGCCAGAGGGGAGAAATTTTTCTAAAGGAAATTTCTGAGCGAGTATTTCAAGGAAAGTCTGGTATAAGAATTCAATTCTCCTTAAAAGAGGAGCACTGGGGAGGTCTGAGTCGTGGTGATTATTCTACTGAGGATAATCAATCGATCTTCCTGGTAGCCGAAGACGGCAGACTAAGGAACTTCGATTCGGCAGACAACCTCTGTATGCCCGATGAAGTATTTGAAAAGGGTTGTCTTTAGAAAATGCCTTACTCACGGTTATTGGGAGAAAGAGGAGGTAAAATGAAGCAATTTACAAAGAGCAACTTCGGGTTGCTCTTTTTATTTTTATTATTTTACAGATAAATGCTCACGTCAGCCGAGGCAGAAATTGTATTTCAAAGTTTAGAAATTATTCCAGATACTAGGCACGGAGAAACGAGCGAGGAGACGTAGGTATTACTACGTTGACGAGCGAGATAGGCTCCGTAACAAAGTAGATGGGATGATTTATGAACTTTGTTCAAGAAACTTGAGGACTTTTTCGTTAGTGAGGGCCTGGTACAAGTAACTCTTCGCTCGATTTTCATCTGCATCTTGAACAGAAGCAAGTAATCTAACTAATTCTACTTCTATTTCTTCATCTGTTGCAGTTAATTTTTCTGCTTCAGCAATTTTATGCAAGATAAGCTGACTCATGGCACGCTTCTCTGCATCTTTTCTCCAATCTGTTTTTATTTCATCTTCTGTTTTCTTTGAATGAGTAAGATACTCTTCCCATGTTCCACCAAAACGAGTGATATCTGCTCTCATCTGTGCGAGCATACTATTTAATTCTCCTTCAATAATAGCTTCTGGCATATCTATAGTAGTTTCTGCAACTAACTTTTCCATTATTGCAGCTCTTCGCTTTTCACGAGCCTTTTGTTCTTTCTCTAGTTTAAGATTTTCTCCTACTTTTAATTTCAAATCTTCTAAACTCTTAAAATTTTCTCCAAAAGATTTAGCAAACTCATCATTTAATTCTGGAAGGGTTGCATTTTCATGTGAATGATCGTGATCATGGTCGTGACCATCGTGATCATGATGAGAATGATCATGTTCTATAGCTCTACCTTTACGTAATTCCTCAAGCACATCTTGAATATCTTTATCTGTTACCTCAATCTTTTCATCTTCACCGCGCGCTTCCTTTGCAAGTTTTTTATATGCGGGGAGTTTAACCTCTGGCATAACAGGGACTACCATGGTGAGTTCCAAAGGATTTCCTTTTGCAAGTTTTGTAATAGTAACTTTCGGATCAGTAACCGGCACTATCTTATGTTCATCTATTGCTTTTATATATGCATCTCTTAGAGCTAAGTTCGCCATCTCTTCAAGAATTACCATATCGCCATATTTTTTTACAATGGCTTCCTCTGATGCATTTCCTTTACGGAATCCATCAATCTCGACATTGTTCTTAACTAGATCTAATCCTTTTGAGTGATAACTTTCAAACTCTTTCTCATCAATAACGATTTTAAATTCTACTTCTCCTTTCGGAAGATTTGTTTTTTCTATTTTCATATACGGAAATTTTCATCTTTATAAAGTTCTATACCTTCTGCTACCACTTCCTTTGCAGCTTTCGCATCTCTTATATTATCTATCGTCACTACACTCTTCTGAATCTGTTTATAAGTCTCGAAGAAGTGTTTTATTTCTTCAATTGTATGAGGATTAACATCACTTAGATCTTTTATGCTATTGAAGCGTGGATCATCCACTGGAACTGCGATAATCTTCGCATCACTTTCTCCACCATCTACCATATCAAGCACAGCAACTGGACGTGCTGTTAGTAATACACCAATAGCAAGAGGGTAGGTAGTAAGCAATACTACGTCTAGCGGATCACCGTCATGCCAGTGTGTCTGTGGAACGAATCCATAATCGAATGGATAATCTTGTCCTGTGTACATTACACGATCAAGTTTTATGAGTCCTGTCTTTTTATCGAGTTCATATTTATTTTTTGAACCCTTATTGATTTCTACTACTACTGTAATTTCTTCTGGAGCTTTATCTCCTGGAGTAATATTGTGAAGTAAACTTATAGACATAAAGAATAGTTATTAATTTATAGTTAGTAATAATATACAATCCTATTTTACCTCTTCAGACTTTTCTTCAGATGTTTCTGGTAGAGTTTCTTCTATGACTTCAGTATTCTTTGGAGCAGATTCATCTGTGATTGATAGAGCAGATAACACTTCGGCTTCTTGTTCATCAATAGTTTCATCTTCGATTCCATTTGCTGTAGTAAGAGTTCCTTCCTTATCTACTTCTGCGACCATTTCACCACCAGAAATAATATCAATCTTCCATCCTGTAAGCTTTGCAGCAAGACGAACATTTTGTCCACCTTTACCAATTGCTAAAGATTGTTCATCTTTACTTACTGTAACTGTAGCCTTCTTTTCATCTTCTATTAATTCAATAGAGATTACTTTTGCTGGAGATAATGCTGTTGCAATAAAACGACGAGCATCTGCTGACCATTCGATAACATCAATCTTTTCTCCTGATAATTCATCTGTAATAGCAGAAACTCTCACTCCACGCTGGCCAACACACGCTCCGATTGGATCTATACGTTCATCGTTTGACTTTACAGCTATCTTTGAACGAGAACCTGGTTCACGAGCAACTGCGACGATTTCTACTACACCTTGGGCGATTTCTGCGCTTTCATTTTTAAATAGTTCTATCAAGAATTTTGGATGTGTGCGTGATAGACGAATAGAAAGTCCACGAAAACCTTCTTCTATAGAGAATAGATAGGCACGAATTCTTTCGCCTGGACGAAGACGTTCTGTAGGAATCTGTTCTTCAAATGGAAGTATTGCTGTAGTTCTTCCAAGATCGATAAATGCAGTACCACGTTCGATACGTTGTACAATTCCAGAAACGATTGTCTCTTCTTTATCTTTGAATTCACCAACGATTGATTCGCGTTCTGCTTCACGAAGTTTCTGTACGATAACTTGCTTTGCAGTTTGAGCAGCGATACGTCCGAAATCATCTTTAGTGTCGAGAGGGAATACAATTTCTTCTCCAAGCTCAGCATTTTTCTTTAAAAGCTTTGCTGTTGTAAGCAAAATATGACGCTCTTCATTGTAACGAGGAAGAAGTCCTTCTATTTCTTCTCCTTCTTTTGGAGTAGGTTCATAAACTTCCTCTTCTCCTTCTACAGGCATACGAACAGTAGTTTCGTCTACAACGATTTTTATTTGATCAAAAGTTGTTTCACCTGTATCAAAATTAATATTACAGCGAACAATTTGTCCACGCTTTCCATATTCCTTTTGATAGGCAGCAGCGAGTGACTTCTCTACTGCATCCACAACTTTTTCATGACTTATTTTCTTTTCTTGCTCCAATTGCTCAAGAGCAATTTTCAGTGCTTTTATATCTAACATAGGTTTATACTTTATTTTCTAAAATTTTTAACAAAAATGGCCGGCCAACAGGCCGACTCACAACATCACACATCCGATAACACTTACTATTATATAACATAATTTAAATTATGCAAGCCCTACACATTTTGATAGTATAAAGACATTCGCAGTTCTTTCTTCAGGGAGGTATCATGACAGAAAAACGGGGCTTGTACTTTCTTGGTGGAACAATAGTCGACAGTGGTGTCCTTTCACGTGCACAAAAATACTCAAACCTCGTAAGAGGATATCTCGGTGATGATTGCATACGTGAAAAAGAAAGACATCTCACAATTTTGCCACCTTTTTACACAGACTACGAAACTGCATCGATGATCAACTACAGTTGCATGGCTGTATCACTTTTGTCTAGCCATCCTTTCAACTCTACTTTGTTTTCAATAAAAGAGTTGGAAGTAATGGAGTTCGAAGGCAGGGGAATTGTTCACTTCCCGGTCAAAGTTCACGAAAACCAAAGCGAAAGGAATTTTATTTCTTTTGTAAAAAGAATGCGCGAAAAGGCTAACGAAGAAGGTATTTCCTGGAGAAGTCCACTTCCTCCAGACTTCACACCTCACATAACCGTCGCAGATATAGGGGATATAAACAAAAAAGAAAAAATAAACAGAATAATTAGGAAAAGTCGTGGGGAGTCTCTGTTGATTTTCCGTCTAGTTTACCCGACCTTATACGCCAAGTATGGTTCTAACTGGGACACTCTTCACAGAGACCCGACATTCAAAGAATAAGATCCGGACCTTAAGATTGCGCTCAAGTAGAGCGCTTTCCTTTTTATTAGAAAATGATAGAGTTCAGATAATCTGCAACAAATCAGAAACCGGTTCTTTAACTAAGGGGTGCCTTATGGGCAAATACATTGGTGACATAACGGAAGAAATCGATGAAAGTTGGTTTGTCCCCATCTTTGAATATGAAAAAGGGGAGAGACGATATCAAATCATTCTGAAGCACTGGATTCAATTTGCTAACCGTCCAGACTGGTACGGGGGTGTCTGGCATAAACCAATTGAAGGGTTCATCTTCTTCCCGGGTGGAATGACCAAAGAATGTTCCTGTATGGTCACCACTCTTGTGGCCTGGCTTGTCACAAACGAAGGAAGATCTTTCATACTTCGAGCCCTTCTTGAGGTGGACAGGTTAGATTGGTTCGGCGATGAGATTATTATCTCTCGTTGGGCGATAGAAAACCAGCGCCAGGACAACCGAAGAAAATTAGAAAAAGTGTTTCAAAAGATTCCTCTTCCTCAGTTTGCTTACGAACTGCCAGAAAACCTATTTATTTGGGTTAACAGCCCAAAAGGTAGGCGCTTTCTTTCTGCCGTATACACGGAGATTGGAGCAGAAGAGGAAGGATGGACAGTACCATTTAAGGTGCCCATAAAAGCACCGGGGGAATGGGTGTAAGAAAGGGCGTGGTCTTGTGACCGCGCCCTACTTTTTTTATTTCACTACCAACCCGTCGGACAATCTCACTATTCTGTCTGCAATTTTCCCATATTCTTCTTCGTGAGTTACCATTACTATAGTTAATTTTTCTTCTTTG
>JAHFND010000018.1 GCA_023267475.1 bacterium
AGAAGGATAGTGCCACCAACAAGAAATGAAACGATTGAGAAAGAGGTGAGTGTGATGTGTTCTCCAAACTTGTATCCAATGAATGTAATACCTGTCGCCCAGATAAATGAAGCAGTTAGGAAAATAAAATACGTGAGTTTTTTCGGAGTACTGGCGAGTCCTGCAACCACTGGGATGAATGCTTTTACAGATGGAGTAAGTTTACCTAAAAAGATCCACCACATACCACGATGTGTAAAAGTAGAGTGAAGCGCAGAATGAACCTTATTGAAATTATCTTCAGTCATCATGAGTAGTTTTCTCGCGAAAGGTTTTTCATATTTTCGTACGAGTAAAAATGTAATTGTATTACCAAGAGTGTTACCAAGCGCGCCTGCGATGATGGTCGGAATAAAAAGAAGATTACCTGTTGCTACGAAGTATCCACAAATTATGTAGAGGAATTGTGATGAAGGAAGATTCGCGATTCCATTTATCATCATGAGTAAAAAGATGGCGATGTATGATCCTGAAGAGATGAGAGAATGTAAGTCCATGAGGACAGTATATCGTATATGATATTGTGCTACCATTTACGTATGAAAGAGTGGTTCCGTAATTATGGAAAAGTTACTACTGTAATTGTTTTATGTTTTATAAATGTGATTACGATTTATGGAATAGTCACTTCACTTACTCCACAAAAATTACGTGTATCATTTTTAGATATTGGGCAAGGGGATGCGATTTTAATACAAACACCATCAGGTCACACGATGCTGGTTGATGGTGGGCCGACAAATAAAATTTTAGAAAAGTTATCGGAGCGATTGGATTATTTTGATGATGATATAGATGTGATGGTGGCGACACATCCGGATGCAGATCATGTAACAGGATTGATTCCGGTGTTAGAAAAATATAATGTGCATACTATCTTAATTTCAAAAGCAGAAAGTAAAACTGGAGTATTCTCAGATTTGACAAAACACATTGAAGAAGAAAATGCAGATGTGCATGTCGCAGAAATAAATGATGAATTAGATTTTCATGATAGAGTGATAGCAAAGATTTTGTATCCATCAAAAAATTATGTAACGAAAAAGAATGACACGAATGACGCATCAGTGAGTATGGAAATAAAATATGGAGATGAAACTTTTCTTTTAACAGGGGATCTACCAAGTAAAGAAGAAGGGAAATTAATTAGTGCGGATTTAGATAAAAATATTACAGTGTATAAAGCTGGACATCATGGAAGTAAATATTCTTCAGGTGAAGAATTATTAAAATATATTACTCCAGAATATTCTGTGATCAGTGCTGGAGAAAATAATAGATACGGACATCCGAATCAAGAAACTATTTCGCGACTACAAAAATATTCAAAAGAAATTTTATCTACAATCACACAGGGGACAATTTCTTTTGTAACTGATGGGAGGTTGATGGAGGTTGAGACGGATAAATAAATGCGAATGGATTGCAAGAGAAAAGCGCGACCTTAAGGTCGCGCTTTTCTTTATTTTTGCTTCTTATAGCTTAATCTGTAGGTGTAACCCTTTCTTCATACAAGAAGTACAGATTTTTACACGAGGGCCATTCGGAATGCGTGCCCATTGTAGGTTTGGATATACACGACGGTCTCCACGAGGGTTAAATTTGGTAGCACGAACAGTGTTGCTGTACTTACCAACAACTTTTGAACCTTTTGCGCATAGTGGACAGACGTTTGCCATATATTTCTAGTTAGTCGCTCTATCCTATCATAAAAGGGGGCGTTTCGCAACGTCTATATAAGTCTTATATGTTATCATGTTTCATATGAATGAAGCGTTATCCATATCATCAGGAATATTTCCTATAATAATAGCTATATTTTCAATCATTTTACATGAAGTGGCGCATGGTTATGCAGCTTATATTGAAGGGGATGAGACAGCGTATAGACAAGGCAGACTCACTCTAAATCCCCTAGCACATATAGATATGATGGGATCTGTGATTGTGCCGTTATTTGCGTTCTTCACAGCTGGTACATTCTTTGGATGGGCAAAACCCGTTCCATATAACCCATACAATATAAGAAGTAGGTATGGAGAGGCCTTTGTAGCTAGTGCTGGCATACTTACGAATCTTTTAATAGCATTAATCGCAGGTATTTCATTTAAATTCCTTGTTTCACAAGGAGATTTATCTATTCCAGTCGGACAGATGTTATTTACTATCATTAGTGTGAACGTATCGCTGGCATTTTTTAATCTTATCCCAGTACCTCCATTTGATGGAATGAGTATTATACAAGGGATTTTTAGGAAAATTCATTTTAATCACAGAGTAATATATAACCCTATTTATATGGTGGTGGCCATATTATTAGCATCTGTCCTTTATCAAATGTTTATGCCATACGTATTTTCCTTCATAGAAGGAGTGCTTTTGTAGATTTAGTAGTTTATCCACAAGAATCTTTTCATTTTGTCTTTAATATTTGTCCTTTTGTCTTATACTTAGATGTACGATGAAATCTTCTGCTAGAACAATACAAAAAAGAACTCCAGTAAAAAGAGGAACTAGAAGTGCCATTTCAAAAATAGCTAAAAAAACAAAAACATACGGGAAAAGAACTCTTAGAGATATCTTATTATCTAAAACATTTAATTCAGGGTTCAAAGCTCTAGTCGGTATTATGATAGTCGGATCTGCATTATATGGAGCATATGCGTTCATTGGTACATCTATAGCGGGGGACGTGGTTGTGTCACAATCAGAAATCCTTTCTCGAGTAGGAAAGCATACACAATTACCAGCTGGCGAACCGGACGCAGTAGTGAGAGTACAAGATCCAGATACCTTAAAGAAGCAAAATTCTTTATTTGAGAATGTAAAAGAAGGGGACTACATAATAATGTATTCATCTCTTGCGGTCGTATACGATTTACGAAATGACACAATAGTCGCTTTAAAACGCACGGATAGATAGGTTTATTTAGGTAGATACTGCAGTCTTTCCTTGCAAAAAAGCCACCTCTCTGGTAGTATGTGGACTACTATTTAAGATTTTATGCCAACAATTAATCAGCTCGTAAAGAAGTCACGAACAACTCTAAAAAAGAAGTCACGTTCTATTGCTATGACTCGTGGTTTCAATGCGATTCAGAATCGTCCTAATTTTTATAACTCACCATTTAAGCGTGGTGTATGTATCAAGGTCACAACAACTACTCCAAAGAAGCCGAACTCTGCGCTTCGTAAAATTGCTCGTGTACGTCTTACAAATGGAATGGAAGTAACAGCATACATTCCAGGAATGGGGCACAAGCTACAAGAGCACTCAGTGGTTATCCTGCGTGGTGGTCGTGTAAAGGACTTGGCGGGAGTACGTTATCACATTGTTCGCGGAAGACTAGATGCGACAGCGGTAGATAAGAGAATGCAAGGACGCTCACTCTACGGAGCAAAGAGACCAAAGGCAGCTAAGGCAAAATAAATTTAAAAACGAACTCGAAAGAGTTTGTTTTTAATTGTGCTAGAATGGCTTTATGAAAATTGCTACATATAATGTCAGAAACTTTTACGATCCGGGTACGTTTGTAGATTATTTAGATAAAAATCAACCAGTTAGCGAATCATTTTTTAATGAGAGGGTAAATTATTTCACGGAAAAATTTCGTGGACTTGATTTAGATATCATTTGTCTTCAAGAAGTGGGAGGAGAGAAAGGTATCTCAAAAATAGGAGACACTTTAGGATATGATTACTTTTTTGCAAAGCCAAACAAGAGAGGTATTCGTGTAGCTGTATTATATAAAAAAGAATTAAGTCCAAGAATTCATTGTGAGAGTGTTTCTTTTGGGGATCTAGTGATTCCAAGTATTTTAGAAAGAGGTGATACAAAAAATCTTTCTCCATTATCTTAGAGGAGAGATGTACTTGTTATAGATGTAGATAATTTCCACGATAAGAAATTGAGAATAGTTACTTTCCATTTGAAAAGTATGCTTCCAGAATATCTAGAGGGAGATAATAAGGAAAATGATACACAAGCTTATGCTGACGCCACATTTCGTTCTGTGTTCTATAAGATGATGGAATTACGAGCCATACGAGCACTTGCAGATAAATCTTTGAAAGAAGGGATGGAAGTTATTTTCTTAGGAGATTTTAATGAACACGTGAATGGTAGTATTATGAGTATTTTGAAATCAAGTGTACTAGACGAAATGAGATTCTGGGATGTGCTCACGAAATATGAAAAAGATAAAACTACGCATATACACAGAAGTAATAGATTAACTTTCGACACTATACTTGTATCTAGTGGTTTACAGAATTATATCGGTGATACGAATGTATATAATGGTGAACTCAAAGATTACAGTATGTTACAAAAAGGGGATATAGAAACTGTTGTAGAACCAGATCATGCAATGGTCACACTTACGCTTAACTAGTTTTGCTATTTTCTAGTTTTTGTTGTAGTATACGTAACACTTGTTTAACAAGTAGAGAAAGCAATTACAGAAATTAAACATCCGCGTAGTACCTAGCTTTCAGGGAACAGCACACGGATAAAACAAAATCGCTATGCGAAGAAAAGTTAAAAATCGAAATATAGTAGGCCCTGATGCCAAATATAATTCACTAAAAGTTTCTAAGTTCATAAACTATGTGATGACAGGTGGAAAGAAAAACACTGCACGAGATATCGTGTACGGTGCTTTTGATGTTATTAAAGAAAAGTTGAAAGTGGAAGATCCAATGGAGACTTTTGAAGCAGCACTAAGAAACGCAGGACCATTAACAGAAGTGCGTTCACGTCGTATTGGTGGAGCAAACTATCAAGTCCCACGTGAAGTGCGTGAAGAAAGACGCTTCATGCTAGCGCTTCGCTGGATTCTTGAAGCAGCAAATGCTAAAAAAGGAAAAGCTATGCGTTTCAAATTAGCAGATGAATTAATGCAAGCAGCAAATAACGAAGGAAGTGCTGTGAAGAAGAAGGAAGATACTCACAGAATGGCTGAATCCAATAAAGCTTTCGCCCATTTCGCCTGGTAATTTTATTTATTTTTTAGCGACCTACTTCGTTAGATATAATTTTCTTCTCCACGCGTCGTACTAGTATGTACGACTTAGTCGAAAAAATTATATCTGCCTCGTATCTCATCTAAAAAATAAATAAAATTAATGTCTGGAGACGGAGTATGTGAATAACCGAAAAACATTACTATAAACTATCAACTACTAACTATTAACTAACAAATATAACTATGGCTCGAGATTATCCATTAAACAAAACAAGAAACTTCGGAGTTATCGCTCACATTGACGCCGGAAAGACTACAACAACAGAACGTATTTTGTTCTATACAGGTGTGTCACACAAAATCGGTGAGGTGCATGAAGGAGATACAGTCATGGATTGGATGGAACAAGAGCGTGAACGTGGTATCACTATCACTTCTGCTGCAACCACTGCTTTCTGGAGTCCTACATACGCCCCAAAGGATGATACAAGTAAGAAGTGCCGTTTCAACATCATCGATACACCAGGACACATCGACTTTACTATTGAAGTAAAACGTTCTCTTCGCGTGCTCGACGGTGCGGTAGTGGTATTCGATGGAGTGGCTGGAGTAGAACCACAATCAGAAACAAACTGGAGATATGCGTCTGATGCTATGGTGCCACGTATTTGTTATATAAATAAGTTAGACAGAATGGGTGCGAACTTTGATAAAGCATATGCTTCTATTTTGGATCGTCTTTCAAAGAAAGCAGTGCGTATGCAAATGCCGATAGGGGAAGAAGAAAACTTTGACGGTATTATCGACCTTCTTACAATGAAGGAAGTGAAATTCACTGGAGACAAAGGAAAGGATGTTTCATTCACAGAAATTCCTGCAGAACTACTAGAAGAAGCTAAGAAGCGTCGCGCTGAGATGATTGAAAAAATCGTAGAGACTGACGAAAACATGATGACTGGTTATCTAGAAGGAAAAGAATTTACAATAGAAGAACTAAAGTCAGCATTACGTAAAGCAACTATTGCAAATGAAATCTTCCCAGTATTTTGTGGATCATCATTAAAGAATCGTGGAGTACAACTAGTGTTAGATGGTGTTATTGATTATCTTCCATCCCCACTTGATATTTCTGCACCAAAAGGAATTGACCCACATACAGGTGAGACTATTCAACTAGAAGTATCTGACACTGCACCGTTTGCAGCGCTTGCATTTAAGTCTATGGCAGATCCTTTCGTAGGACAGCTTACATTCTTCCGTGTTTATGCTGGAACACTTGAAGCTGGAAGTTATATTTATAACTCAACAAAAGATAAGAAAGAACGTGTATCACGTATCCTTCGTATGCATGCAAATGAACGAGAAGAAGTGAAGACTGTGTATGCTGGAGAAATCGCAGCGGCAGTAGGACTAAAAGATACAATTACTTCTGACACTATGTGTACAGAAGATCACCCTGTAGTTCTTGAAAGAATTGTGATTCCAGAGTCTGTGATCTCTATGCGTGTAGAACCAAAGACAAAGGCTGATCAAGAAAAAATGGGTATCGCGCTTTCAAAACTTGCAATCGAAGATCCTACATTCCGCGTGTCATCTGATCCAGAAACAATGGAAACAATTATCTCAGGTATGGGTGAACTTCACTTGGATATTATCGTGGATCGTATGAAGCGTGAGTTTAATGTGGAAGCAAATACTGGAAAGCCACAAGTAGCATATAAGGAAACAATTCTTGGAGCTGCTTCTGGAGAAGGAAAGTATATTAAGCAATCAGGAGGTCGCGGACAATACGGACATGTGCGAATCAATATTAGACCGATTGATTATTCAATTGCAAAAGAAGATTTACCAAAGAACGTAAAGCGTTATGATAACTTCGAGTTTATAAACTCAATCAAGGGAGGAGCAATTCCACAAGAATTTATTCCTGCAGTTGAAAAGGGTCTTCGTGAGTCTATGGACCGCGGAACTCTTGCTGGATTTAAGATGGTGGATATTTCTTGTGAAGCATATGATGGATCATTCCACGAAGTGGACTCTTCTGAAATCGCTTTCAAACTTGCAGCTGGAATGGCACTCGCGGACGCTGTATCAAAAGCTAAGCCTGTTATCCTAGAACCAATCATGAAAGTAGAAATCGTGACACCAGATAAATTCTACGGAGATATTACAGGAAATATTTCTTCAAAGCGTGGACAAATAGAAGGAATGGATGAACGTGGTCAAGATAAAGTTATTCGTGCGATGGTTCCACTATCTGAAATGTTTGGGTATGTGAATTCTCTTCGTTCAATGACAGAAGGACGTGCATCATTCACTATGGAATTCGGAAAGTATGATGTGGTGCCTGCAAATATTGCGAAGGATATCGCGGAAAATAAAAAATAATATTAAAAAAGTAATATTTTGGCGAACTACTTTGTCGCTACGGAATTTTTCTCAGTCGCCATACTAAAATGTATGTCTTCTTCCAAAAATTTCTAAGCTTCGCGTATTTCATCCAAAATCTTATTTTCTAGGATGTAAATACAAAAAAGAATTTTAAAGAGCGACCCGAAGGGTCGCTCTTTAAAATTGCATCTTATGATTTATGCAGAGCATGTCTTGCAGTCACCTTTGTGAGTTGCAAGCATCAGCACTGCTGACAAACCGATAAGCACGTTTACTATTTGTGAGAGTGAACTTGTACCAAGTAACATACCAAGTACATTGTAACCAAGAGCGTTAAGACCAATGTTTAGTCCTCCTACTACAAGAAGAATAAACGCAATCATGTGTAATGCTTTCATTTTATTATAAAAAATTAGTTAATAATCTAGAGAACTTTCCTTTTTTTAGTATATAACTTAATAGTTTGCTGTCATCCACAACTTTTCTGTAAGCACTTTACATCTTCTTATATAAGATGTAGAATTTAAATGTCTACTTGCCTGACACTGTTTTATTAAAGTGAAGGGAGGAAGTGGGCTTCCGTTTTTTCCATCATCCAAGAAAGTGAGGCTTCAAATGAAACGGCTTCTCGTTTTGGCGGGCGCTCTCGCGCTCGCAATGTTTGCCGGGCTGTCGAACGCCGCCGCACCGACGAAATCCGAGGTCTACATCAACCCGGGCGCGCTGGCGAAGATGCAGGTCGACGACAAGAAGGCCATGGAAGAGTTCCCCGCGGTGGCCGCCGGCATGATGAAATTCGATCTCAACCAGGCAGAAGCCGCAGCCGGCTTGCTGGCCTACACCGGCCAGATCGACGTCGGCAAGGGAATCGGCGCGCAGACCTTGCAGATCGGTGAACAGATCGCGATCGCGACCCAGGACGTTCCGTCCGAGCAGATGGGATCTCGTCCGCCGAGCTCCGTGCCGCCCAAGCTTGTGTTCCGCGCTGAAGATCGCGACGTGATCAATTCCATCCGCGCCAAGGCTCTCGAGGACGACGGCGACCACTCGATCAGCTCTGCCGCCACGGCGAGCCTCGACGTCGCCGACCTCAAGATCTCGCGCATGATCACCACCACCGGCTCGGCCTGATCTGCGCCTTTCGGCCATTCGCACAGTCGCAAAGACTGTGCACACGCCCGTTCCGTATCCTTAACAGGACCGGAACGGGCGATTTCTTTTTGTATTTGAATTTCTGCTGTAGACCATGAACTTGTCGTCTACAGACTGTACACTGTGCTACACTTTTTATATGAAGAAAATTTTCTTTTTATTTTATTTTTTGTTTGGAATTAGTTTTGTATCAGCATTGACTTGTGTAGACCTTCAAACAAATCTTTCAAAAGGAAATGAAAATAATTCTGTAAAATTACTTCAAACATTTTTAAGTGAAAAAGGATTTTTGAAATCAACACCAAATGGATATTTTGGTTCGGCTACTGTCACAGCATTAAAAGAATTTCAAAAGTCTCAAAATATTTCTCAAGTTGGAACTACTGGCCCATCCACTCGTTCTCTAATAAAAAAATTATCTTGTACAGAAAATAAAACATTAAATAAAGTACAAGATACTTGTCTTGCTACAGACATAAAATTCTGTGGAGATGGGACTGTAATGCCAAGGACAGCTGGCTGTACATGGCAACCAGAAAAATGTACTGTTCCTCCAAAAAATCAATCAAGTTCTAGTGTTTTACCAGCAATTGCCACCTTACAAGTGCCTTATATTGAATCGATAGATAAAGCTACCTTTTTATCAGGAGCTACGATGGATGCAGGTCTTGTAATACGTGGGAAAAATTTTAGCACTAAAAATAATCAAATTATTTTTAAAATACCGAACTCCAATCG
>JAHFND010000019.1 GCA_023267475.1 bacterium
TTTATTTGTTTTACGTGAGTGAAGTATCTAGACATGTCTAATATGATTCCTTCACCGAGCACTCCACCATTTTTAGATGTACCACCACCTCGTACGGTCAAAGGCATACTATATTCTCTTGAGAAAGCTATAGTATATTTTATGTCTGTAGCATTTTTAGGATATATTATTGCCCTTGGTATAACTGTATAAGGAGACCCATCTTTTGAGTATTCTTCGATTGTTCTTTTAGTACAATCGATATCTCCACTTATAGATTTAGCTAGTGCAACAAAAAGCGGAGGAACTCCACTAAAAAGACTAGATACCATTTGCATATATGGTTTTACCGTTTTGGTAGATTAGAAATACAGCAACAAAAAGAGCAAGTAGAAAGCATAAAACTAAGACTGTTGTACGCAGGGTCGGATATATATTTTTCTCTGGACTGTAGATATTTTCTACTGGTTTTTGAGTGGGATCTATAGCCTGATTATTTTGAGTATTTGTATCCATGTGTATAAGTAGTATAACTTGTTTTTTCCCTTTATTATTCAGCATTCTATCCACAGTAGTGTAGTTATCTTAAAGAGGTATACTAATAGCACACAATAATAACTTATTAATTTATTTTACGTACAATATATGAAGCTAGCAGCCAGTTTTTTCTCAAGACTTTATCAATACGCGACCATATGTGTCGTCGTCGGTTCACCATTGTTTTTTATACCAGGAACCTCTTTTTCTCCAGAAGCTACGTATTTCATAACAATGAATATACTTATTGCTATTGCTTTGATTTCCTACGTAATTTCTGCAAGTATCACAAGGACATGGCATAGCGTAACTAAACTTGAGTTTCTTTCATATTTCGTATTCGTAATAGCACTCGTACTTTCAGTACTGTTCTCTCAAGATCCAAGGATGACATTATTTGGTGATTTATTTAATCCGTTTTCTGCACTTTCTCTTGCTACTTTACCTGCTGTTATGTATTTAGTAAGAACATTGCCTGAGGCTATACGTCAGAAATTAAAGTACATTATAGTAATTATTCTAGGAGTTTCTGCATTTGTGTTCGTTACTGCACTCATGTTTACTGGAAAGATAATAGGAATTACAAGCCAATTATTCTCAGGATTTACGAGCACTCTTTCATTCGGAGCTTACATAGGTCTATTTGTTGTCTCTTGTTTCTTCTTTGTACGTAAGATTGCAATTTCTAAGAAGTACAAAGTAGCTGTTATAACTACAGCGATACTTTTTTCAGCTTGGATAGTTTCACTTTCATCTCAAAATGATGTAAGACCAAATATGGCAAGCACTCTTTTTGTTGGTAAGGGGGTGATGCTTCATGATGGAATATTTGGAATAGGTGCTGGAAACTTTAGTCGCGCTTGGCAACTCTACCGTCCACAAAGTGTAATATCATCACAATATTTTGGTTATGATTTTAATCAAGGTTCTGACACAGTTAGTACTTTCTTTGTGACAATAGGTATTTTAGGAGTTATAGCATTCCTGATGCTTGTATTATCAGCGCTATATAGTACTTATATAAGTTATCGTCAGGCACAGAAAGGTACAAATGAACACTTTATAGTAGGATTACTAACATTGGTACTTTTGTATCTTTCTCTAGTTGCTTGGACTATTCCTTTGTCATACGCAATGCTTGTAGTGTGGATGGTCGTATCAGGTCTTGGCCTAGCGAAAGCAAGACTCAGTGAATTTCATCCGAGTAAGAAGCTTGCTATATTAATGGTTCCACTAGCGCTGCTTCTAGGTATAAACTCAATTATGACTATACAGAAGACAAGAGCATATGCTTTATTTAACAGTATTCAATCTGTTACTAAAACTGAGGATGCTTTACCTCTGTTTGCAAAGACTGCATCTATTTATAAATTTGATGGATTTTATAGAGCTCAAGTTGAGTACACGATAGCGGCTAACCGTTCACTGGTATCAGATAATACTTTAAGTCAAGAAGAATTAAAGAATAAATATTTAATGAACGCATCATCATCAATAGATGCAGGACTTCAAGCAGTTGCAGCTAATAAGAATAATTATCAGAACTATGTTTCTCTGGGGCGAGCTTATGAATTATTAATACCGTTTAATAAAGATGAAGGATATGCTCCTGCAAAGAAGGCATATGAAGAGGCTGTAAAACTTTATCCAGAGAACCCTTATCTTTATGTAATGCTTGCTCGTCTTGAGGCATCTGTTGGATCAAAAGAAGGAGTTAGAACACAACTAACTGAAGCATTAAAGAAGAAAGATAATTTCGCAGATGCTCTTTATTTGATGAGTCAGCTTAAGGCATCAGATAATCAAATAGATGAAGCATTATCATATGCAGTAGAAGCTGTTAAGAATGCACCGAACGATCCATTGACATATATACAAGCAGGTCTTCTATATTACGGAAAGAAAGATTATCAAAATGCAGTGAGTGCACTAAATACTGCTCTTCAGAAAGATCCAAATAATGCAAACGTCGCTTACTTCTTAGCTTTATCACTTCGTGATGGTGGAAGACCAGACTTAGCAAAGCAAATAGCTGATGAACTATTGAAACGTAATCCAGACAATGCAGATCTAAAGACATTCATAAAGTCACTTGATCAATCTAGTGAGAGTACAACACAAAGCACAAAGACAACAAAAGGTAAAAAATAATGAACATTAATGAGATACAAAGTACATTAGACACATTACGAATACGTCATCCTTCTTTAGATGAAGGCACACTTAAACTGCTTCTTTCTTCTGGTGGCTGGGATGAAACATCTATTCGGGAAGCGGTCGCTTTGTTTAATCATGGAGATAAAACAGACAGTAAAGTTGCCACAACAGATGTAATTGGCAAGATTGAAAATCTTCCAGAGATTATTGACTCATCACACTTACTAGAAGAACATTATGAAGATAAAAAAATTGAGATAAAACCAAAGGAAAGTGAGGATATAAAATCAGTGCCAGTAGTTGTAGAACCTATTATTGAAAAAGTAGTTGAAGAAAAAATAAAAGAACCAGAATCACTAATTGTTCCGATCAAAGAAAATTACTTTAAGAAAGAAGTGGAATTACCTGACAATTTACCACTTAGACCTTTTGAAAGCGCTCCACATGTTTGGCCATTCTCAAAGTACAAGGATGTATTTTATGGAGAAGTGATGCCTACTTTGTCTCAAGAGGAACACATTGAAGCTGAGAAAAATAAAATAGAAAAAATACGTTTAGACCCTGTGCCACTGACAAAAAAAGATGAAAGTCTGATACTCCTAGCATCTACAATGCTACTTGTTATACTGATGTTATTGGGGTATATGTACAGTAATGGTAGATTATAAGTTAATTAATAAAAATATGGAACCTACTCAGACAATTGATTATAAGAAATATGCATGGATAGCAGGGACTGTTGCTCTTGTTGGCATTGCTTTTGCTGCACTTTCTGCTGGGCTTACAGATATAAAGTCATGGAAGCACCCAACTGGACAAGTAGCATCAATAACAGTTAGTGGTGAAGGGGAGATGACAGCAATACCAGATATTGCAACTGTCACTGTGACTGTTCGAGAAGAAGGAAAGACTGTACCAGAAGTTCAGAAGTTAGTTGAGAAAAAGGTCAACGATGCTCTAAGCGCACTCTCATCTTTATCTATAGGTAAAAAAGATATTAAAACTTTATCCTATACAGTAAATCCAAAATACGAGACTCAGACGATTTATTGTATAACTATTCCTTGTCCTCAGGGTAAGTTAAAGGTGGTTGGATATGAAGTCGCACAGACAATTCAGATAAAAGTTCGCAAGATTGATTCTGCTGGTAGTGTGGTAGGGGCACTTGGAGGAATTAATATTACAGAAATATCAGGGCCTGAGTTTACGGTCGATGATATAAATGCAGTTAAGGATGGAGCGAAAAGTAAAGCGATAGATGAAGCAAAGAAAAGAGCAGAAGTAACAGCAAAGTCTCTAGGAGCTTCACTTGGAAGTATTATTCAATACAGTGAAGATAATGGTGGATATTATCCAGTAGCATATGGAATGGGAGTATCAGCTATGAAATCAGAATCATCAAGTGATGTAACTCTTCCACAAGGTGAGAGTGTAGTTAAGGCTAGAGTGACTATAACTTATTCATTAGAATAAAATCATAGTTAAGAAATAAAAATAACCTAGACCAAGTAGTCTGGGTTATTTTTATTGACAACTCTTTACTGTTCTAGTATAATGGAATCTATTAATGCCCTTGGGGGCGTTTTTTAGAATAAGGGGTTTATTATAAAACATACCGAATAAATACTATGAATCTTATTAAATACTTAAAGGAAACAAAAGCAGAACTTAAAGAAGTTGTATTTCCTAGTACTTCACAGACAGTTATTTATACCGTCGCCGTCATTCTTATTTCAGTATTGGTTGCACTTTCACTAGGTGGTATAGATCTTGGACTTCGTGAAGGTCTTACAAGATTACTCGCTCGTTAATTATTATTTTAAAAATTATGGCTAAACAGGAATTTACAGGAGAGCGTCACTGGTACGCAATTCATACATACAGTGGATACGAAAACGCAGTACAGCGTAACCTAAAGCAACGTATCGAATCTCTTGGTATGGAGAATAAGATTTTTGCTGTGGTTGTTCCACTTGAAAAGAAAATCAAAGTGAAAGGAACAAAGCGAGTAGAAGTAGAAGAAAAAATTTACCCAGGTTATGTTCTTGTAGATATGATTGTGGATGATAATAGTTGGTATGTTGTTCGTAATACTCCTCGTGTTACTGGTTTCGTAGGTGCGGGTACTACTCCAGTGCCACTTTCACAAAAAGAAATAGACTATCTATTTAGTCGTATGAACACAGGAGAAGTAGAACACGATATAAGTGTAGCTCTTGGTGAATTGGTTGCTATAACTGACGGTCCATTTAAGGATTTTGAAGGTAAAGTAGCTGAAGTTGATAAGCAAAGAGGTAAGCTAAAAGTGCTTGTAAACATGTTTGGAAGAGAGACACCGGTTGAGCTTGATTTCTTGCAAGTTAAGAAAATTTAAGGTATATTAGGCAAACTTATAAAACACATCTATGGCAGCTAAAAAAGTTACAAAGTACGTAAAAGTTCAAATTGAAGCGGGGAAAGCTTCTCCTGCTCCTCCACTTGGTCCTGCTTTAGGTCAGGCTGGTGTTCAGATTGGAGATTTCGTAAATAAGTTCAATGCAGCTACTAAAGACATGCAAGGACGTCTATCAGTAAAGATTTATGTTTACGAAGATAGAACTTATGATTTCGTAATCAAGACTCCTACAGCATCATCACTTCTTTGGAAATTATCAGGTCTTGCAAAAGGTAACTCAAAGACAGGAGCTGGAACTATTTCAAAAGATAAGATTCGTGAAATTGCAGAAATTAAATTAAAAGATTTAACAGCTCACACTGTAGAACAAGGAATGAAGATTATTGAAGGTAGTGCTCGTTCAGCCGGAATAAAAGTTGTATAATAATTACAACAAAAACAAAAAACCGCAAAGTTGCGGTTTTTTGTTTTATTATATAGGCTTATTCCAGGACCACAGAAATGTGGTTTGTACAAATAATTGAAAATGGAGCACATATATGGCAATCAAGCCTGATAAGTGGATCAGACGTACCGCAGAAGGCCAGAGGATGATCGAACCCTTCGAGCCTGGTCAGATAAAACAGGTTGATGGAAGGAAGATCGTCTCGTATGGCACATCAAGCTATGGGTATGATGTGCGCTGTTCGCGGGAGTTCAAGATATTCACGAATATCAACTCGTCAATAATCGACCCGAAAGCATTCGACGAGAAGGCGTTCGTGGATTTCAGCGGTGATGTGTGCATTATTCCGCCGAACTCTTTCGCACTTGCTCGCACTGTCGAGTACTTTCGTATTCCACGTAACGTGCTTGTGGTTTGCCTTGGCAAATCCACATATGCACGCTGTGGAATCATCGTGAACGTCACACCGCTTGAACCAGAATGGGAAGGGCATGTGACTCTCGAGTTCTCAAATACAACCACGCTCCCGGCGAAGATATACGCGAACGAAGGGGTCGCACAAATGCTATTTTTTGAATCCGACGAGGATTGCGAGACATCCTACAAGGATCGCGGTGGAAAGTATCAGGGGCAGACCGGGGTTACGCCACCAAAGGTGTAGTTATCTCGGTCTTGAAAACGGGGTCTTAGGACCCCGTTTTGTTTTTATAAAAATGTAGGCCATGCGTTAGCATGGCCTTTTTGCAATGTGCAAAGTCAGACTGCGATCGGAGCCTTTATGGTGGGGTGCGGGTCATAACCCTCAAGCCTAAAGTCTTCCAGTTTGAAGGAAAATATATTCTCCACGTAAGGTTCTATTTTCATTGTTGGAAATGGTCTTGCTTCGCGTGATAGTTGCTCGCGCACTTGATCCAAATGATTCAGATACAAGTGAGCATCACCGAAACTGTGAACGAAACTTCCCGGATTCAGCCCTGTCACTTTCGCAACCATTAGCGTAAGTAGTGCGTAGGATGCGATGTTGAAAGGTACACCCAGGAAAATATCTGCACTTCTTTGATACATGTGGCATGACAGTTTCCCATCTGCCACATAAAACTGAAAGAAAGCGTGGCATGGCGGAAGTTTCATCCTGTCTACATCTGCTGGGTTCCATGCTGTGACGATATGTCGTCGAGAGTCCGGATTGTTGATAATCGAATGAATGACATTTGTTATTTGATCGATTATCGTCCCATCAGGACATACCCAGTTTCGCCATTGATAGCCGTAGACTGGGCCGAGTTCGCCATCATCATCTGCCCATTCATTCCATATTTTCACACCACGTTCTTGTAGCCAGCGGACGTTAGTGCTTCCCATCAAGAACCAGAGAAGTTCAAGAATTATTCCTTTCAGGTAAAGTTTTTTTGTTGTGAGGAGTGGGAACTTTTTCGATAAATCAAAACGCATTTGCCATCCGAATACTGAAAGAGTTCCAGTTCCGGTTCTGTCTCCTTTTCTTATTCCGTTTTCCAGGACGTATTTCATTAAGTCCAGGTACTGTTTTTCCTCAGGATTTTGTGTCGTATTCATTGGATACCTCACTGTTTAATTTAGAGAACTGATAAACCCTATATTTACTATATTCTATTATTAAATATCTGCAATATTGTTATTTTCTGTAAAAATTGTCATAAATAAGGTAGTATAGAGGGATGAATAAAAGAAGTATTTCGGAAGAATTAAGAGAAATAGTCATAGGTAGCCTCTTGTTCTTAGGTTTAGAAAATGTAAAGAATATACCTTTCTCATTGGATCAGCCAGATGATGTATCTTATGGTGAATTTGCCACCAATGTTGCACTAGTAGTTTCTAAGATATTAAAATTATCTCCTCGAGAATGTGCAGAAAAATTAGTTTCCTATATAAATAATAATAAAGGCGAGATCATCTCTAATTTAGAAATAGCTGGAGCTGGGTTCATCAATTTTTTTGTAACAGATAAAGCAAAAGGTATTGCGATAGAGAGTGTCGCAACACAAGAAACAAAATTAGATTTCCTTTCAGGTCAGACAGTATTATGTGAATACACCGACCCGAACCCATTCAAACTTTTTCATATTGGACACACTGTATCAAACACGGTTGGTGAATCTTTATCTCGTATTTATGAAATGGCAGGAGCGAAAGTAGTAAGAGTTTGTTATCAAGGTGATTTAGGAATGCATGTGGCAACCACTATGTGGGGGGTAGAAAAGATGGAAGATGAGATACCGAAAGAAAGTGCAACGCTTCGCGAAAAAGTTTCATTTTTAGGAAAAGCATATGCGTATGGAATGAAAACACTAGCTGATAAACCCAAAATAAAAGAAGAAATACAAAGTATAAATAAACACTTGTTTGAAGGAAAAGAACATGAAATGTATGAAAAGGGGAAAAAGTGGAGCCTTGATTACTTTAAAACTGTTTATGAAAAATTAGGAACTGCTTTTGATTATTTCATAATGGAAAGTGAAGTAAGTGAAAAAGGAAAGAAGATTGTTATGGAAAATACTCCAAAAGTTTTTGAACAAAGTGACGGGGCTTATGTGTACAAAGGTGAAAAGGTGGGGTTACATACTCGAGTATTTATAAATGGAGAAGGCTTCCCAACTTATGAAGCAAAAGAATTAGGTAATTGTGAACGTAAAAAAGAATTAGTAAAAAACCATGATATTTCTGTAGTTGTTACAGCTCACGAAGTGGATGAATATTTTAAAGTTGTTATCTCAGCTCTTAAAGAAATAGATGAAGACTATGCAAACAAGTTAGTACATATTTCTCATGGGATGTTACGACTTCCAGAAGGTAAGATGTCATCACGTACAGGAAATATTATTCCAGCCGAAGATTTAATTGATGAAGTAAAAGAAAGAATTAAAGACAGATTAGAAAAGTCCGACGTAGTGGATAAAGAAAAACTTGCAAACGATATCGCAGTGGGTGCGATTAAGTTTTCTATTCTTCGTCAGGCGATTGGTCGCGATATTATTTTTGATATAGATAAGTCGATTTCGTTTGAAGGAGATTCTGGCCCTTATCTTCAGTACACTCATGCTCGTATTGTACAGTTACTAAAGAAAGCGGAAGAAGAAAATATAAAATCAAAGTATATAAATGGTTTAACTGAAAAATCGTTAGAGCGTAAACTTTTAATCTTTAGAGATGTACTTGAAAAGACTTATCAAGATATGGGGCCACAGCATGTCGTAAACTATTTGCTTTCATTAGCACATGAGTTTAATTCTATGTATGCACGTCAGGTAATAGTAGATAAAAATGATCCAAACAGTTCTCATTATGTATTGCTTGCACAAGCAGTTGGAAGTATTTTAAAACAGGGACTTAATACTTTAGGCATTGTCGCTCCTGAAAAGATGTAATCTAGAATAGAATACCTATTTTTGCTATAGTAGATAGATGTCAGATCCGAAAAGCGTACAAAAGACCATAAATGATAAAGAGCTAGAAACGCTCGCTTTTTGGCAGGAAAATAAAATCTTTGAAAAGACGGTAGAAACCCCAGCAGGGCAGGCTCCAAAGGGAGATTTTTCTTTCTATGATGGTCCACCTTTTGCTACAGGAGTCCCACATCATGGTCATATTTTAGCTGGCACAATAAAAGATGCGATACCAAG
>JAHFND010000020.1 GCA_023267475.1 bacterium
AAAAAGACTGCAGAATTACAAGAAGGATGTCTCTCAGTGCGTTGGGTATATGGAACAACAAAGCGTTCTATAAGTGCGACAGTAGAAGCTTATGATATTACAGGTAAAAAATTTACTTACGGAGCATCAGGCCTTATCGCACATATTTTCCAGCATGAGATAGATCATCTAAGTGGAATACTCTTTACTGATCACGGATTTGATTTCCAAGAATATTCTGAAGAAGAAATAAGAGAGTCAGAAAAAAATAAAAAATAATATGAATAATATCTCATTCGCATTTTTTGGTACTGGGGCGCTTGCAGAAAGTGTTCTTGCTTCACTTGTACGAAATGGTTATATACCTAAACTAATAGTTACAAAACCTGACGCTCCACAAGGACGCCACATGGAAATGAAATCCCCCCACATAAAGGTCTGGGCAGATATGAAAGGTATAAAAACTTTTCAGCCAGTTTCATTAAAAGAATTAGGGAATGATTCCCCTCTACACACTGAAACATTTGATGTATTTATAGTTGCTTCTTATGGGAAAATAATTCCTGTAGATATTCTTAATCTTCCAAAAAAAGGAGTCCTGAATGTTCACCCTTCACTACTGCCTGAATATCGTGGACCTTCCCCTATCGAATCATCACTACTTGATGGGAAGATAACAACTGGTGTAAGCATTATGAAATTAGATGAAGGAATGGATCATGGACCAATACTTGTACAAAATGCTTTTATGATAAATGCAGAAGAGACTTCAGGTACTCTTGAGGTGCGTGCTGGGCAATTAGGTGGTGACTTACTTTCACAAGTACTTCCGCAATATATGGATGGAACACTTGTACCAAAAGAACAAGATCATGCTAAAGCGACTATTTGTAAAAAAATTACAAAAGAATTAGGTGAAATAAAATTATCTGAAAATATAGACGAAGTGCGAAGAAAGTTTCGTGCACTTACTCCATGGCCATCACTTTATTTTTTCATCACACATAACGAAAAACAAATGCGTATAAAAGTAACAGATGTAGACTTAGTAACACCTTTCGAAAAAGATTCTACAGCGCAAGATATAATCACTAGAGTTATACCCGAGGGTAAAAAGGAAATGGATTTCGAAAGTTTTAAACGTGGATACTTAAATTAAGAGACAAAGAAAAGTTTTCTTATTTCTTCATTTTCTAATATATCTCTGTACCCTTGATCAAAAGCTTTTTCTATAACCTTTTTATCTTTCGTAAGTAATTTAGCTTCACTTTTGTTATCTTTTATAAAAATGATCTTAGCGTTCGTATAATTAATCTTTGTACTATCTATAGAAGAAAATTTTCCATATAAAAATAATCTATAAACCTTTGTCAAAAATTCTCGAAGAAAGATAAAAGGCAAAGTACTATTATCTATGGCGATTACGTGTGTAGCACCCATATCTATGGCTTTATTTATCTGATCTTGAAAAGATAGAGCTATAGTTCCATCTATATAAAAATTATTATTTACTTTTACTTTCTTGCGATATATGAAAGGCATGGCAACAGTCGCCCTTATCAATTCAAATACATCACCATCTTCTTTAGTCAGATAAATACCTAGACCAGTACTAGCTTCTGTAGCAGTAAAAAACACTTCCGTCTTTGTATCTTTTAACTTCTTTACATCAAGTGGTTCTTGTTTCTTAAATACCTCATCTACCAAATAATCCACATCTAATACCTTATTTAATCTTAAATAAGATATAAGTTTAGAACTTGGCAATAATTCTTCCCAGATTTTAGGTATAGAGTCTATTTGGTCTGCAAGATAATAACAAACACCCCCTCCACTTCCTGAAGAAGCTATAACTATATCTGGATTTCTAAAATTAAAATCTCTAGCCAAAGCAACTAACGCACCAGAAGAGTAAGAGCACTTCATCCCACCACCAGAGCAGACTATAGCGATTTTCTGTCTGTGTTCATTCATAATTTTTTATTTTATAAAACTAAAGAAATTGTTTTAGATGTGAGGCGTGGGATGGTTGGCGAGGAGACGTAGATAATGCTACGTTAACGAGCCAACTGGGAGCCCGGAACTATGCAGATGAAATAATTTATTTAGTTTTACTTAATTTCTATCTTTTGAACGATGACGTCTTGTAAAGGTTTATCAGTACTATCTGTAGGAAGATTTCCAATATTAAGAGCAATATCTAATCCCTTCGTAACATGTCCAAACACTGTATGCTTTCCTACCAGCCATGGAGTGCCTGCAACCGCAGTCACGATAAAGAATTGACTACCGTTTGTATTTGGCCCTGCATTTGCCATGGCAAGCGTACCTTGTGTAAATTGATCACCTGCATGGAATTCATCTTTGAATGTATACCCTGGTCCTCCTGTACCCCAACGTGGCTTCATAGAAACATCTTTTGAAAGTGGATCTCCACCTTGAATCATAAAATCACGTATGACGCGATGAAAACGAGTACCATCATAAAATCCTGAGAGTGCTAACTTAGCAAAGTTCTGTACTGTTACTGGGGTGTCTGATGCGAATGTGATCTCTATCACACCTTTGTTTGTGGTAATTGTCGCACTTGTGATTTTTTCTGGTAATTGCATATTTGTTGTAGTTGCTTTTATTGTAGTGTTATTTGTAGTTGTTCTTGTATTTATAGTTCCTGTATTCTTAGTCGTATCTAAACTCCCTGTACTGGTAGCTACTTGCTCTACTTGAACTTGAGGTAGCTGGATATTACCCTGTAAGAAATATGCCAGCCCTCCTAATACTACTATTAGTACAGCTATTACTATGTATGTAATCTTTGTATCGTTATCTATCATATTCTTTATGCTAATCTTTTTAATAATGCTTTCACTTTGTGTGCTCCACGTCTGAATACTGAGCGTTCTTTATCTTTATAAGATGCTAGTTCACGAGTGAGCATGTCTTTTAATGTATCAATAGCTTTGTACAGATCATCTTGCGTCGTACGCACTACTGTTTCTTTTCCTCTTATGTGTAGTAATGCTTCTGCTTGGAATACATCTCCATGAGCGTGATGATTAGTAGTCTTTGAAAGTTCTACTGTTAATTTTCCACTCGTATCATCTTTCGGAACATACTTCCCCAAACCTTCCATTTTAGTAAGAGTATAATCGCGAATAGCGTCCGTCATTTCCATATG
The DNA here is from genome assembly GCA_023267475.1 of bacterium. Taxonomy (GTDB): domain Bacteria; phylum Patescibacteriota; class Minisyncoccia; order Phycocordibacterales; family UBA5272; genus UBA11704. The sequence goes on from JAHFND010000020.1 coordinate 3,158, forward strand.
TACACCAGTAATTATAATATGCATAGAAGTAAAAATAACTTAGTTAATAATCTCAGTATATAACAAAAAACGCCTCTTTGATATACACATAATGTGTACTAAAAAACCTCTAAATTTGCTATACTATAGGTATGCAAACACATACATTTACCTATAAAGAAATCTTTAGTGGAGCTTGGGCAAAAACTAAGGAAAATGCCTGGTACCTATTCCGTGTAATGATTCTAGCAGCTGTAATTATGGGTGCTGGTCGTTTCTTGTTCATTCTTTCACCTATAATTGATTTCTTTGTGGGTATAGCGATTATTACAATCTCTCTTGTAATAATGAATGGGCATACTCCTACTTTCCACGATTTATTAAAGAGCTTTAAGAACTATAAAATTTCTTGGCATTACTTTATCGCTTCTATATTCACACTTATTTTGATTATTGTAGGGACCATTCTTTTTATTATCCCTGGTATATACTTAGCAATAAGTACACAATTCTATAAATTCTTAATTATAGAAAATGAAGACATGAAACCAAGCGCCGCAATAAAAGAAAGTATGAAAATGGCTAAAGGTCACTTCTGGAAACTTCTCGGATTTATAATTATAATTGTAATATTAAATCTTTTTGGTGCACTACTGCTCGGTGTAGGATTGCTTATAACTATTCCATTGTCTCTACTTGCACACGCGAACTTATACAGAAAGCTATCTCATTCTAGCTAATATTGTCCTTTAGTTATTTGTAAGATGTAATAAGTATTCACGTCTTTATACTTAGTATCTTAAATAATTAAAAACAAAAAATGAAAAAAATATATCTCGTATTTCCGATTAGTGCATTTAGTGTATTTCTTAGTGTGTCTTTAGCCTCTGCAAATAACCCTGTACTCATATCTAACGTACAAGAAAAAACCACGACTCTATCATCAACTACGACATTCAGTAAAGATAATGATCGTGATAATAAAAATAGAGTAAATGCTAGTGGGACAATTAAAATATACAGAGAAGATGACAATGAAATGAATAACATAGACTCTCCGGACATGAACAATGATGAAAATTTTGAAATAAATGGTGAAGAGGAACGTAAAAATGACAATCAAGGTTCTCTTATATCAGAAATGGCTCAAGTCCATTCTGGAAATGACCTTCATCTATTTGTTCAATCGATAGTCCATAAAAATGACGATATCACTGAAATCGATACAAAAGATGATCGTGTTTCTGTAACAAGAACTGTCCCTGTAAAAATCTTTGGATTTATCTCAGCTTCTTCTACAGAAAATATTCTTGTAATTAGTTGGGGAAATGGAACAAGTCAAATAATCGTCAATAGACCTTGGTGGGATATATTTTCTACAAGTCTAGTAAATAAAGACAAAATCTCTACAGATCTAGAATCAAAAATAAAGGATATTCCTTCTGCAGAATTTAAAGCAAAACTGGATGCTACAACAAAAGCTCGTATACTATCTGAAATACAAGCAGTATTAATTGCTAACGGATTTGCTTCGACAACAATCAAATAATTGATAATATAAAATATTAAACACTATTAATAAAGACCCACCCTCATAAGAGTGGGTCTTTATTAATTTGTACTTTAAAAGATATTTGCTAAAACCTTCGTAATTTTGTATTATATTATCTACATTCAGTGTTTCGTCCCGCGGTAGCAAAGCGGCAAAGAATGAGGTTGTCAGTTCCCATAAATGGAACATAGTACATTTTAAATAAACGACGTAAATCAAAAATTGAGTATTTTGCTCCGCGGTAGCTCAGCGGTAGAGCAGTTCCCTGTTAAGGAATTGGTCGTAGGTTCGATCCCTACCCGCGGAGCAAAGTACTGAAAACAAAAATCGCCTTTATTAAGGCGATTTTTGTTTTCAGTACTTTTCACTTCTAAATAACTCTTGATTTTCTTATTTTTTTGTGGTATTATAATAATTAGTGTACATATCATACAGATATCTTATGTAAGAACTGGGTTAATGGTGCGTCTATATTAATGGAGCAACTTAAAAACCAACTAACTGAGGCTTACAAAGAACACGGGGATGCCATATTTAGATATTGTTTTTTTAGAATATCAGATAGAGAAAAGGCTTTGGACTTTGTATCAGAAACCTTCATACGCATGTGGAAGTATATTCTTGACGGTAATGATATAAAGAACACAAAAACATTTTTATATACAGTTGCTCGAAACATAATTATTGATGAATACAGAAAGAAAAATACAATATCACTTGATCAACTAATCGACGCAGGTATAGAACCATACGTAGAAATAGAAAATCCTATGTACGATTCCCTAGATTACAGTCGTGTCATGGAATGTATAAATAAACTTCCAGAAAATTATAGCTCAATAATCATTATGAGATATGTTAATGATTTATCTATAAAAGAAATAGCTGACACTCTTAAAGAATCAGAGAATGTTATATCCGTAAGAATACATCGTGGTCTTGCAAAGATAAGGGAGTTAATTTTAATTAAATGAACAACATAAATTCCATATTTAAAGAACATAAAGAAGTGTCCATGACTCAGTCAGAAAAAGAATCTGTATGGAGTATGATTTCAACACAAGCATTTGATGAAGAACCACTTAATATAAAAGCTAAAAAACCTATCATTTCTGTAATGTATTACAACGGAATATTGTCTATACTTAAAAATCAAGGTCTTTCTTTTGTAAATAAAAAATATGCCTACAGTGTACTAGCTGGGGCACTAATCCTATCTGGAAGTATATCTGTTTTTGCAGAAGGAGCTCTACCTGGAGAATTACTTTATCCAGTGAAAACTGTGGTTATTGAAAAAATAAAAGTAGCTGTAGCGATTACCCCAGAAGAGAAAGCAGAGACAGAAGCAAAGTTGGCTGCAAAACGCTTAGAAGAGATCGAAAAATTAGCACTAGTTGGAAAACTAGACACAAGCATAGCAGAGCAATCAGCAGATGCATTCAATACCCATGTAACAAATTTAGAAAACCATCTAAAGACTCTTGAACAAAACAACAAACTAGTATCTATAGCAAAGATAGGACTACTATTTCAAACAAAAATGGCAGTACATACGACTATACTAAAAGATATAGAAATACATAATCGTGCTCTTTCATCAGTTAAAGTGATGTCTAATACGAAAATTCCTATTATTAATCCAAGTATAGTAATACACGTAGAAAATAAAATAATAAAATCAATATCCCCTGTAGTGATTGCTACAAAGAAAGCTATAGTAGAGACATACCAGATAGACGATACAAGTGTCACAGAAAATACAAATAAAAAACCAGCCGTAATTCTACATGTAGATGAAAAAGAAGCAAAAAATTATCTAATAGAACTACATGACACAGTAGGTATACCAGAGCCAATAGTAGAAACTAAAATACCTGCAATCCTTCCAATAGTGTTACCTTAAAAATCTTTGTAAGAAATTTAAACTTAACGCGTCTATATATACAGTGTTACCATCAAAAATCCAACTTAGGATTTTTGATCTCTAGCTGAATACAAAGTCAACTTAAAAATTAAATCTCTTACATGATAAAAATAAATAAAAAATCTCTCGGTGTAATCTTTTCTATTTCAATACTCTCTACTCTTAGTGGATCAATTAATGCGTCTGCTGCTTCAACTCCAGATTTATCTTTCGCATCAACATATGGAATTCTAAGTAGTACTTATACTAATACATCAGTCACAACAATAAACGGAGATGTTGGTTTTACAACTCCTCCTGCTACTGCGCCTCTTGGAACACACACAAACTATGGATCAGGAGCACCATACGCAACAGCTGGCACAAATCAAGGTAGTGCTCTATCTGCGCTCAATCTTGAAAATTGTACTTTTAACTTTGCGGCTGGACCGATAAATTTATCAACAGATACTACACACGGTACAGCAGGAACATACTCCCCTGGCGTCTACTGTAGTACTGGCGCTATGGACGTAGCAGGCCCACTTACACTAAGTGGTAACGGAACATATATATTCAGACCGGTAGGAGCTCTTACTTCTACTGCTGGCGCAACGATTACACTAACTGGTGCTAATGCTTGTAATATATTCTGGACGCCAACACAAGCAACAACTCTTGCTGCAAATACTACATTCTTTGGAACAATTATTGATAACGCCGGCATCACCATTGGCGCTAATACAACATTATCAGGAAGAGCTCTAGCGTTTGGTGGTACTGTTACTACTGATACTAATACTATTACAGCACCGACTTGTACAACACCTGTTGTAGCTCCTGTAATTACACCATCAATGGGTGGAATATACTCTATGCCATGGGTCACACCGTCAATACATATAACTAAAATAGCGACACCGTCATCACTACCTTTTGGACCAGGAACAGTCACATATAACTATGTAGTGACAAATCCAGGAACAATCCCTATGTCTAAAATAACAATGAGAGATGACAAGTGTTCTAACATAATATTCGCATCAGGAGATTCTAATAGTGATTCTAAACTTGATATTACTGAATCTTGGAATTACAGTTGTACTACAACCCTTTCACAAACAACTACAAACATAGTTACAGTAACTGGAGAATCTATAAACGGATTAACAGCAACAGATAGAGCTACTGCAACAGTCATTGTAGGTGTCTCAGTCATAACTGTTCCAAATAATTCTACGACTACTACAGTATTTCCTTCATTCCCAAATACAGGACTACCACCTACCACAAATAATTATCCTCTAGTCATCATTAGTCTAATATTACTAACCTCACTTTCAACTATAAAAATATCAAAACTACACTACTTAAAAAAATAGTTCTAATAATCCTAATACCTGTACTTTGTTATATATCATTAATCTTTTATACATTTAAAAAAAGTAACGACATAAACGATGTGACAGTAACAAATGATCAATCTAAAAATCAAATAATAGAGCAAGCTATATTATCTTCACCATTGCGTCTTAAAATAGAAAGAATTAAAGTCGATACTCACATAGAAAGTGTAAACACAACACAGGCAGGAGCGATGGAAGTACCAAAAGATATCAAAAATGTTGCTTGGTATGAACTCGGTACCCATCCAGGTGATGTAGGTTCTGCTGTTATAGCTGGACATTATGGATGGAAAAATAGTAAAGAATCTGCTTTTGATAAATTATATACCCTACACAAAGGAGACAAGGTAACTACCGAGAACAAAGAAGGTGTAATCACATCTTTCATCGTAGTTGATATAAAGATATTTGATTCTTCAGCAAATACAAAAGAAGTATTCTACTCAAATGATGGAAAATCACACTTAAATCTAATCACATGTAATGGAACTTGGAATAAATTAGACAAAAACTACTCTAAACGCCTTGTAATATTTACTGATAAGGAGTTGTAAGAAAATCTGACCCGATGCGTCTATATATGTAGGGATACTACTAATCGTAATGAAAGATAATTCTAAGATATAGTACCGCTTTAGATTCTATTAATAAAAAACAATAAATAAAAATGACAAAAATCACAAATAAAATAGGAATGCTAGCTGTAGCATCTATAGTTTCTCTAGGATTCGCTTCACAAGCATTCGCCTTTTTCCCAATCACTTCACAGCTTGATTATGGACAAAGAGGATCTAATGTTACTAGTTTACAAGAATTTCTTTCTGCTAATTCTAATATTTATCCAGAAGGAACAGTAACAGGTTACTTTGGTGGCCTTACAAAAGCAGCTGTTATGAGATTCCAGGCAATGTTTGGTTTT
>JAHFND010000021.1 GCA_023267475.1 bacterium
TTCTTCCAAAATTCTGAGCATATCTTCATATGCATCTTGTGTACCCTTACTTGGTCTTCCGTGAAGCATTAAAGGTTTATTTAATTTTACAGCAACAGCTACTTGTTTCTTGAAAAAATCTTTTTGTCTTTCTTTTTCTCCTTCTATATTTTCTTTAAGACGAAAATAATCCAGTCCACATTCACCTATCGCTAATACTTTTTCATGTCGTGCCAACTTTTCAAATTCTTCTTCATTCCATGTTTCACTAATATTATCTGCAGGATGAATACCAACTGTCGCAAAAATATTTTCATGTTTCTCTGCAAGCGCTATCGCCTCTTTGCTTTCTTTCATGTCAGTACCGATAGTAATAGTACCGACTCCACGCTGTTTCATTTGTGAAATTATAGTATCTCTATCTTCATCAAAAGCTTTATCGTGAAGATGTGAATGAATATCGAAAAACGCGTACTGCATAATTATGCTAAACGATTAAATAATGGTTTTTCTGGCATAGAATTATCTTTAACATAACTCTTAATCAAATCACTAGTTTTAGGAATGAATGGTTGAAGTAATCTAGCGATATTATAAAGTTTAATTCTCATTTCTTTAATAATCTCTTTCCCTTTTTCTTCATCAACTTTAACCAACTTAAAAGGTTCACTGCTTTGAATATAGCCATCCAATTCTTTTACCTCTTTTACTACAAACTCTAGAGCTCTTTTTGTGTCATAACTTTCAAATGCCTTTTTGTAATCCGTAGGTAAAACAATTTCATCTGGACGAATTCCTTCAGACAAGTGTGTCGCGGACATCTTCATGATACGACTAGTAAGATTTCCAATTCCATTTGCAAGATGTGCAGTATATGATGCTTTTATAGTATCCATTGTTAGATCTCCATCTTCAAATGAAGGTATTTCGTGAAGTAAGATAAAGCGAAGTGCTTCCCCAGCAAGTTCGCCAGCTGGAGATTCAAACATTTTCAAAATCTCTTGTGGATCAAGTACGTTTCCAAGTGTCTTACTCATTTTCTGTCCACCTGAAGTAATAAATCCGTGTACCAATATTCTCTTTGGGAGAGGAAGACCGGAAGCAATTAACATCGCAGGCCAAATCGCTGCATGAAAACGTAGAATATCCTTACCTATTATGTGAGTAGTGTTCGCCCATCTTTCTTCGTCAAACTTATCCGTTCCATAACCAATAGCTGTGATGTAATTTGAAAGCGCATCACACCATACATACATCACTTGTGTATCATCATCCGGCACTGGAATACCCCAAGACACTTTACTCTTTGGACGAGAAAAAGACACGTCTTCAAGACCTCTATCAAGTAACGCCATGATTTCATTCTTTCTGCTTTGTGGATATATTTTTAATTCATCAGAACTAATCTTCTCTTTTATTTGATTTGTATATTGTGATAATTTAAAGAAATAATTTTCTTCTTCAACAATCTCTGGCTTCGTCAAATGAAGAGGACATTCCCCTTTTTCATTTAAATCTACATCTCTCTTAAACTCTTCACATCCAATACAGTACAATGCTTTATATTTTCTTTTTTCTATAGTCCCAGCATCCACAAGTTTCTTCCACAAGGCTTGTGCTCCTAAATAATGTTTTTCTTTATCACTTGTACGAACAAAAAAATCATAATCAACAGAAAGATTTTTATCCAAATCCAAAAAAGATTTTGCATTCATATCAACAAATTCTTGTACTGGTGTATTTGATTCCTTTGCTTTCTGCTCTATCTTTTGTCCATGTTCATCCATTCCTGTAATAAAATAAACATCCTCACCGGTTATTTTATAAAAACGAGATATGGTATCAGCTGTTACAAATTCAAAAGCGTGCCCAATATGTGGCGCTGCATTACCATATGCAATCGCAGTAGTTATCAAATGCTTATCCTTCATATGATTTTCTTTTTTCTAAATCGTGAGCAAGTTCCATAAAGATAGAAGCAAATGGTACAGCAAGTAATACTCCCCATATTCCAGCTAATTTTGCTCCGACAATAATTGCAATAATTACAATAACAGAAGGAACTCCTACCATCTTACTCATCACACGAGGGTATAGCACATGACTCTCAAGCTGAGAAATAATTATGTAAATGACTGCTACTATTCCAAGTAATTGAACTCCACCATGAGTCCATGCCAAGAAGAATGCTGGAACCATAGCAAGAGTAAGTCCCACCATAGGAATAAGTTCACCGACGAATGCGAGAATCGCTAGGAGTGCTGCATACGGCATGTTCAAAATAAGGTTTGGAATATACACAAGTAAAGATACTAGTAGTGACAACAATAATTGTCCTTGCATCCAAAGGCCTATTTTCTTTTGTGCACGTCCCCAAAGATCTTCCATATATCCTTCATAAACTTTTGGTACAAGTATTCTTAAAAACTTCTGAACTCCACGCTCTTCAAGAGCTAGATAAAAAGCTAAAACAAAAGTAAGCACGAGATTTACAACACCACTAAGAACCAGAGATGTAGTAGCGAATACCCCACTTGTACCGAAGAATGCATTTTTTAGAAGTGTAAGAATCTCGCCTTTTGAAATATCTCTTGATAAGTCTTGAATAGTCAAAGATAAATCTTTAAAACCAAGATCACTTCCAAAAATCTGTACCGAATCAAGAATTTGTGGAAGAGTTTTAATAAATCGAACAATATCATCTACAAGAGGAGGAATAAATATAAGCGCAGTTGCAGCTAAAACCAGTACTAAAGATAGAAATAGAATTGTAACTGCAAACCCACGAGAAATCCCCCACTTCATAAACATCCTTACTGGAATCTCAATAGCTGAGGCTAATATAACTGCAACTAGTAGTGCTATAACAAAATCACTTACATAAAAAAGCCCAGCAAAAATAGTAACCCAGCAAAGGAATTTAACAATAGTACTTGACGCTATGGTGATACGTACGCTTTCTTTCATACTCGTATCCTACCATAGGATGAAGGAAGCATAAAGCTTGAATTATCTATCTACTACACGAGAAGGATCTACTGTCCAACTCTCCCCAAATATATTAGTAGTAAGCGGTGACACTGTTGTGCGAATATGTGCCTTACTTATTTCTTCATCAGCATCTAATACAAGTCCAGAAGTAATAGCCGGTGTTTGACCTACATGACTTTGAGAAGGCCTTACAGAGACTCCTACGTCAGCTGTTATAGTCTTTCCTGCTTCTAATCTACCAATGTTCCAAGTTACTGTTCTCTTGTCTGAATCATAACTAATACTGCTGTTATTTGATGTCGTATTTCTCCAAGTCACATACGCAGGCAAAATAAATGAGACTTTACTATTAACTAAAGCATTTTGTGCAGATACGATTATATGCGCAGTATATGTAGTGTCTATATTAGGTTGTGGTGGTATAGGTCCAGAATTTTGGAAAGGAGAATTTTTATATGCAGTTTGTGCTGATAAAGTGGCACTACCTTGGACGATCCAAACTTTAGAAATCTTAGATGTAACATCATCTTTATCTTTCATCGTAGCCCTACCATTCATTGTGATATTAAGCGAAGGAGAGTTAGTTCCTTTATTAACTATCGGTATAGTCACTGTAAAAGATCCTTGAGCATGTGGGGGGAGAGCATCTAAGTTATCCACTGAACTCTTATCCCAAGAAATAGTTTGAGCTCTTGAATCATAATATCCAATATCAGGATCTACATCTTTCAAAAGTGGTGCATCTCCTCCTATGTTCATCAAAAATGATACATTTCTAAGTGTGCTATCACTACTATTTGCATAAGTTATAGTTATTCTGGATTTATCTCCATATCTTAAAGTCTCTGAAGATCCTCTTTCTGTATCCATGCCGATTGCAATTGAAAGCGGAGAAGATCTTAACTGTATATCAAACGTCTGAGTAGCATAAACAACTCCGATACTTGTAATAATTCCTCCCTTTGATCCAATCAGAGCTTTTATAGTATTTGTTTCCCCTGTACTTCCAGAGATAGACCCTGTTACAGTGACTGTCTGAGTGTCCCCTTGTTTAAGGGCTGGTATATCCCACAATTGCCCACGAGTACTAGCCTTCGGAGATACATCAGTAACTGTAAAATTAGTAGGAAGCATTAGTTGTAATGTGCTAGGTAGAGATGTAGTCGCTGTGTTATTTTTAACAGTAAAAGTAAATGTCCCTTCTTGTCCTATAGAAAGAGTACTTGGACCATCAATATGAACAGAGAGTGGTGGGGTTTTTAAAATAACTGATGTAGTAACCACTTTATTAAACAAAGCATTAGAGCCAGCTACTTTATACTCTAATTTCATTTGGATATCTCGTGATTCTGATTCACTACCATAAACAGTTATTTGAAAATCTTGCTTCTTATATTCATTAACTCCTACCGTCCCGAGATCATGTTTTTCATTTATTTTTTGTTGTTGATCTTGTGACCCTGTACCCTGTTCATATATTAGGGTAAGTGTTGCATTCTGTAATGCTGAGCCGTTTCTATTTTGTAAAGTAACAGTAAGTGGAGTAGCTTGCCCTCCTTCTATGTAAGGAAGAACTTCCATAGACATATCTATGTTTCCACTAGATACAACATTGCGAGAAGATAAAATACGCCAAGCGGCAAAACCTAGAGACAATATAAGTAAAATAAGTGAGATTATTAAAAATTTTGCACCAAATGATAAAGCTCCATCTTCGTGCACTTCTTTAATAATAGGAGTAGTTTCCCCCCATGATGTGGGCAAGTCTAAATTCCTGACCTCACGAACTGAGTGAAGTGTAGGATCTTCCATCTTTTTCTTTGGATCATATAATTCATGCTCTATTGTATCCAGAGCACTACTTTCATTCTCAGGTATTTCCATGTACTACACAGTATAGCAAGTAAATCTAATTACAATTGTGCTTCTTTAAGAACAGCGTGGACATGATTTCTTATATTTTTTTCCACTAAAAGTAGATGAGTATATAAGTCATTTACACTCCAAGATAAATACTCTTTCATATTCTTTGCGCCGAGAACTTTTACATCTGCATAACCAAGCTCTGTTAGAATGATGTAGTACAAAAGTAATCTTAATTTTTGGACATCATATTTTTTAGCCTCATTTATTAGATCTATTATTCTATCGTAGAGAATTTTATGTTCTCCTTCTCCCCGAATAAATCTAGCAATGAGAGATGTGACTTCGTGAATAATTTTATCTTCCAATTTTTGTTCTTCAGCACCAACTAGACGCCAAACTTCTTTCCCTTGTACGAGAGTCACTAAAGCTAAAGAGCGTGGAAGTACGTGTGCACGAAGTTTACTTTCTAGTTTACGAATACTCTTGGCATGAGCCATAATAAGCCCAAACTCTCTAGTGAAAAGTTTGTACACTCTGTCATTTTCACCATTCGCATAAGAATCTATTACTATGCTTTTGGTTGTGTATTTCTCTATAGCCATTTAAGTGCGATTAAACAAGGGTAAAATGGATAACTCCAGATGATAATTCTACAGAACCACCTACTATATCTTTATCTTCTTTTATTTCACTAACCTTACAAGTATTTTTTAATAGAGAGACATCTCCTAAAATATCAAGAGAAGAAACCTTCAGGCTAATTGTGTCTTGAGGTAATAATCCTTTTTCTTTACGAGCATCTTGGACAGCACGAATAAGTTTTCTTATATCACCCTCTCTTTGTAATTCTTCATTTATTGTTGTATCAAGTGTCACATCCACTTCTTGAGAAGGATTTACCTTAACTTCTTTAATATTTAATTCATCTTCTATTAAATCAAAATATTTTTTATCTACTTCTTGTTTTATAGAAATAGAAAGTAGTGGTTGCTTCACATTTATTTTACTTTCTGTGCGCTTCATTAGACCAAGCGATACAATATCACGCACCCGCTTCATATCTTTAATTAAACTTTCATTTATATCTCCTCCATTTGGCCAACTTTCAAGATGAACAGACTCTTTTTCTCCTCCAACTTGTTTATAAACACGCTCAGCAGTAAAAGGCATTATTGGAGCGATTGATTTTGCAAATTCTAACAGTACATATTTAAGAGTCGCTGCACTTCTCTTTTTTTCTTCTTCTCCTCTATCCCCCTTTAATCTGTCTCGTGAACGGCGTACATACCAAACAGATAAATCATCCACGAACTGATCTATAGGGCGAGTCGCTTCATCCAATTTATAATTACTATATCCACTCGTCGCGCTTTTTATCACTTCATTAAGACGGCTTATGATCCATTCATCAAGTACTGTTTTACCAATGTCACTTTTATCTGTGTCTATTTTATTCATCTCATAAAGTGAAAGAACATTTTCCAAACGCATAATTATTTTCTTATATACTTCTTCTACGCTTTCGTCTGAAAAAGAAACGCTTTCCCCTTTCACTACTGGAGATGATAGTAAGAAATATCGTATAGCATCCGCTCCAAATTTCTCCACCAATTCCATAGGATCAGTATAATTTTTTTGACTCTTAGACATTTTTTGTCCACCTGTTGCCATGACTAAACCATTCACTATCACATTTTCATATGGTGACTTATCAAATAATCCTACCCCTAGATTCATAAGAGAAGAAAACCATCCTCGTGTTTGATCAAGTCCTTCTGCGATAAAATCTGCTGGAAATTGTTTTTCAAAAATATCTTTATTTTCAAATGGATAGTGAATAGAAGCAAAAGGCATTGAACCTGATTCATACCAACAATCAAATACGTCCGGTATTCTCTTATATGTAACACCCTCAATTTCTAATTCAACTTCATCAATGTATGGACGGTGAAGATTTATTTTCCCTGTTTCGTCTCGTGGTACAAGTAATGGTTCGAGTTTTACAACTTCGGCATTAGGAAGCCAACTTCCAGCTCCTAAATGCTCCATTTCTTTTTCTATTTCTGAATCAGTAGTAAGTGAAATACTTTTCGCAAGCATCCAAGCAGGACCTCCGTGAGTAACAATTAAAATATTTTTCCCTTCATATTTCTTTTCTATTTCATTCCAGAAAGATAAAGTCCTGTTAATAATATCCCTATGTGATTCACCACCACCGATTACAGTGTCTAGTTTTACCTTTGAATTATCCTTAACGTATTCATCTATTGTCTTCTTATCATAAGAGCCAAGTTGGGATTCTTTTAATCTATCATCAAAAATAACTTCAACATCACCTAGCTCTTTACGAATTTCTTCGGCAGTTTCTTTCGCGCGTAAAAATGGGGAACAAAAAATCAAATCAATTTTATTATCAATTTTTTTAATAGCCTCCCGTGATTGCTCTTTCCCTTTTTCAGTAAGACCGTTTGTTTCATCTCCATCACAATCTATAATCCCTCGCACATTACTTTCAGCTTCACCATGACGCATTACATAGTAAGTGTTTTTTACTTTTTGCTTATTCTTTTCTGCAAGCTCCTTCAAAGAACCGATGAATACAGTATCACCTTTTTCATTCTTCCAAACAGGAAGTGGCGCGCCCCAATAACGTGTGCGTGATACTGCCCACTCATGTTCCCCTTCTTTCCATTTTCCAAATCTTCCATCGCGAATGTGTTCTGGTGTCCAACCAATTTTCTGATTCTCAGATAATATTTTTGATTTTATCTTAGGCACATCCATAAACCATGAAGAAGTAGCGTAATTAAGAAGCGGAGTACTACATCGCCAACATAATGGGTATGAGTGAATTACTTTATGCTTTTCAAATAATAGTCCAGTATGTGCAAGATATTTAATTATTTCTACATCTGCTGACTGATTATCTTCGGCAGTTTTTACTTTCATTCCTGCAAAGTCTGAAACTTGAGGAATAAAAGTTCCGTCCATCTTCACATGTATGATTACTGGGATTTTATTTGCTTTCGCAAGCTCCATGTCTTCCGCACCAAATGCTGGTGCTTCATGAGCAATACCAGTACCATCTTCTTCTGTTATAAAATCTGCATGCCAAATCTTATAAATATTTTCCTTATTATCTAATTTTTCATCTTTAAAATATTGAAATACTGGTTTGTATGATTTACCGATAAGATCATCTCCTACAAAAGTATCTACTACTTCATATTTCATTTCTTTTAGAATCTCGTCTACTCTTTTCTTTGCAAGAATATATTTCCCTTCCATTCCTTCTATGCTTACTTTTACATATTCAATATTTTTATTCACTGCAAGCGCGGTATTCCCAGGAAGCGTCCAAGGAGTTGTGGTCCATGCAAGTACAAAAGTATTCGGCTCATCTACAAGTTCAAACTTCGCAGTCACTGTAAGATCTGTAATATCATGATATTCCATTCCCACTTCACTTTGAGCAAGTGTAGTCTCGCAACGCGGACAAATATGCATCATCTTATGTCCTTCATATGCAAGACCTTTTTCAGCTAGAGTTTTCCACGCCCACCAAATACTTTCTGTATATGTCGCATCCATCGTCTTGTAATCGTTATCCATATCAACGAAACGACCAAGTCGTGGAATTATTTTCTTCCATTCACTTTCATACTGAAGAACAGAATCTTGTGCATCTTTATTAAACTTATCTATACCAAAATCTTCGATATCTTTTTTACTCTTAAGACCCAACTTCTTTTCGATTAAGTTTTCAATAGGAAGTCCGTGACAATCCCATCCCCAAACACGGCGCACACGATAACCATTCATAGTTTGGAATCTTGGTATCGCATCTTTTATTGTGCCAGCTAAAATATGACCATGGTGTGGGACTCCAGTCGCAAAAGGTGGATCATCATAGAAAGAAAAATCTCCCTTTGGAGCCTGCCCTGCTGGGGTTTCTACCGTCTTTTCAAAGATTTTATTTTCCTGCCAAAAAGCGAGCGTTTCTAGCTCTTTATCATTTATGGTCT
>JAHFND010000001.1 GCA_023267475.1 bacterium
TATAAAGAGAAAGATATTAAACGTCTTATGAATGATGAAAAAATTATTCGTAATTCTCTTAAGATTAATTCTGCGATTTATAATGCAAAAGAAATTTTAAAAATTCAAAAAGAATTTGGAAATTTTAGGAAATGGTTAGATATGAATGGTAAAGATATAAAACATGATAAAGAAAAATGGGTTAAATTATTTAAAAAACATTTTAAGTTTGTAGGAGGGGAGATAGTTGGAGAGTTTTTAATGAGTATAGATATGTTACCAAATTCACATGATAAGAATTGTTATGTTTATAAGAAATAGCTTGTTATTTTATTAAATGTTATATTTGTAATTGACCAGATAATCGGTCGAATCCTACAACCAAGAGAGATCGGAGGTGCACCATGAAAAAGTCCCCCTTCATCAACCTCAGGCCTGGTTCGGGCTAGATGCCCTGGTGGCAAAGAAGAAAGCCGCAAAGAAGTAGGCAGTAATAAAGTCCTCCGCACGCAAATAATCGCGTGACGGGGGACAAGCTATTTTATGGTAGAATACTCCTACTATGAAGACGAAAACATTGGCACTATCACAAAAGGATTTCGCCTGGGTAAAGATGACCAGAGCGTATATGGAAAAGACTGCAAAGGCATATATTGAACACAAGAAAAAAGTGTATGCAGAGATAAAAAGTATTCCAAAAAATGAGCGTACATTTTTAAACACTCTTTATGCTCTAGAGAGATGTGATGATAAGTTTGATAATTTTTTAGGTAAGATGCACTTACTTTCTGAAGTGTCTACAAATAAAGAAATAAGAGAAGCTGGGAATAAAGTTGCCACAGAATCATCAGAGAAACTCATTGATGTGGAATACGATAAGGGAATGTTTTTGGCTGTAAAAGAATATTACGAAGACAATTTAAAAAAAGAAAAGAAATCATTGCGAAAAGAGGATATTAAACTTCTAGAAGAGACATATCGTGAATATAAAAGAATGGGCTTTGATCTTCCAGATAAAACTCAGAAGAGATTAAAGACTCTGATGAAAAAATTATCGAAGCTTTCTATTTCTTTTCGTAAGAATATAAATGATTATCAGGATTATATTCTTTGCACGGAGGAAGATTTGGGCGGTTTGTCAGAAAGGTTTATATCATCTCTACCAAGACATACAGATGGTAGATATATAGTCTCACTACAGTATCCTCATATGTTACCTTTTATGTCAGAGTCTAGTAATAGAGAAAAAAGAAAGGAGTTAGCTTTAAAAAATCTAAAGAAAGGTGGCATAAAAAATCTAAAAATAATTGAAGAGATAGTAAAATTGCGTCACGAAGTATCTGAGATATTAGGGTACAAACATCATGCAGATTTTAGAACGGAGAATCGCATGGCAAAGAAAGGTGAGATAGTCGAAAAGTTTCAGGAAGAGTTATTGAAGAGCATAAGTCCTCTCGTTAAGAAAGATATGGCACTACTTCGTGAACATGCAAAAGCTATTGGTATAAAAAAATTGGAACATTATGATGTAGCTTATATTTCTAATCTTCTCAAGAAAAAATTGTATGATGTAAATCAAGAAGAAGAGCGTCAATATTTTGAATATGAACATGTTCGTGATGAAATGTTTAAAATGTTCGGCACTCTGTTTGGTATTTCTATAAATAAGACTAATATAAAACTTTGGCACAAAGATGTAAATCTATATCAGGTGAATGATAAAGATAGAACATTAATTGGATATTTTGCTATGGATATGTTTCCTCGTGAAGGTAAATTTGGACATGCAATGTTATCTGATTTTGTCACTTCTCATGAGAGTGGTTATAGAAAAGAAGAATATATAGCACCAGTATCTTGTATTGTTTGTAATTTTCCAAGTCCAACAAAGAAAGCACCGACACTTTTGTCTATAGCTGAAATAGAGACATTATTTCATGAATTCGGTCACTGCATGCATGCGACATTATCAAGAGTTAGAATTGAATCTCAATCTGGTACTAATGTGGCCTGGGACTTCGTGGAGACTCCTTCACAGATAATGGAAAACTGGATATGGGATAAACAAGTTATATCAAGTTTTTCTAAGCATTATATTACAGGTAAGAAGATGCCAAGTATTTTGATTGATAAGATTATACATGCTAAAAAGTTTTTAGGTGCTTATCATTACACTAGACAGTTAATGTTTAGTAAATTAGATATGGATTTACATACAGGCAAAGTAAGTGATGCTAAAGGTGCTTGGAGAAAGTTAAATAAGATTTACTTTGATTTAGATTTACCAGAAAAGGAGACTCTTTTTCCCGCAGGATTTGGTCACTTAGTTGGTTATGATGCAGGGTACTATTCATATCTTTGGGCTCTTGTGTATGCATGTGATGCGTTCGAAGAATTTAAAACAAAAGGAAATAAAAATGTAATGAAGAATACTGAGATCGGCATGAAGTGGCGTCGTGAAGTATTAGAGAAGGGAAGTAGTGAAAATGAAATAGATTTAGTTAAGAATTTCTTAGGACGTAAGCCAAGTAATAAAGCATTCTTGAAAGAAATTGGGATATAGCCCAATCTACTTTGTTGTGAAGTATTTTTGTTCCCGCAATGTACTACTTGTACATTTTAGTCACAAAAATACTTCACGCCTCGTATCTTAGGCTATCTACCAATTTCTTTGTCTTGGTTAGCATTTGACTAGATTGATTTTTATAGGTATTTATGGTAGTATTTACCTATCTTAAATTAAAAGGAAAACCGGCGCGAGCCGATTCTCGTAGCCGGTTTTTCTTTCATTAAATATTATGCAACAAGAAATTCGCAACATCGCAATAATTGCTCACGTGGACCACGGCAAGACCACTCTTACTGATGCTCTTATGCAACAGTGTGGAACAGGGGAAAAGGGTCAGACTATGGACTCTAACCCAATGGAAAAAGAGCGTGGTATTACTATTACAGCGAAGAACACTTCTGTATTGTATAAAGGAACAAAAATAAATATTCTAGATACCCCAGGTCACGCGGATTTTGGTTCTGAAGTAGAGCGAGTATTACGTTCTATTGATTGTGTGCTTTTAGTTGTAGATGCACAAGAAGGTCCTATGCCTCAGACTCGTTTCGTATTGAAGAAGTCTCTTGAACTTGGTCTTAAGCCTATTGTAGTTATAAATAAGATAGACAAACCTGCAGCAGATTGCAGTCGTACACATGACGAAGTTTTTGAACTTTTCTTAGAGCTTGGAGCAAATGATGAACAGCTTGATTTCACTACAGTGTATGCAATTGGTCGTGAAGGAGTAGCTATGATGAATGTAGATGATGAAAGAAAAGATCTTACACCACTACTAGATACAATACTTGCAAAAGTTCCAAAAGCAACAGGAGATAATAATAATCCGTTTGTAGCACAAGTGTTTAATCTTGCATACGATAACTTTTTAGGACGTATGGCTATATGTCGTGTTTATGATGGAACTGCAAAAGTAGGAGAAGAAATTATTGTAAAAAAGCCAACAGGGGAGATGAGAAAAGGACGCATCACAAAGATGTATACATTTCGTGGTATAGAAAGAATTGAAGAAGAAATGGCAGAAGCAGGGGATATTATAATGGTTGCCGGATTTTCTGATATTTATATTGGAGAAACATTCGTTAAAAATGCAGATCAGAATCCAATGCCTGCAATTGCAATAGACGAACCTACAATCTCTCTTGATTTCTTAGTGAATGATTCTCCTTTTGCTGGCAAGGAAGGAAAATTTGTGACAGGTCGTCAGATTCGTGATCGTCTTGAAAAAGAAATAGAAATAAACGTTGGACTTCACGTTGATTTTAATGCTGATAAATATTTAGTATATGGTCGTGGAGAACTCCACATTGCTGTACTTCTTGAAACAATGCGTCGTGAAGGGTATGAACTTCAAGTGTCACAACCACAAGTTATTTTTCATGAAAAAGATGGAGTAAAAGAAGAACCATACGAAGAACTTGTTATTGATGTACCTACAGAATTCTCAGGTGCAGTTATGGAAAAGCTTGGTCGTCGTAAAGCTCAAATTACTGACATGCAGGAAAAGCAAGGTATTACTCGTATAAAAGCAGATATTCCTACTCGTGGTCTTCTAGGATATAGAGGAGAGTTTGTTATAGACACAAAAGGTCTTGGTATTTTGTCATCACGATTTTCAAAGTTTGGTCCGTATGCAGGAGTTATACAGCGACGTCTTGTAGGTTCAATGACATCTATGGCTACAGGAAAAGCTTTAGCCTTTTCTCTTTGGAATCTTCAAGAGCGTGGAGTTATTTACATTCTTCCAAATACAGAAGTGTATGAAGGTATGATTATTGGAAACACATCAAAGGGTGAAGAGATGATGGTAAACCCAACAAAAGGAAAGCAACTTTCTAACATGAGATCTTCTGGTGCTGATGAGGCAATCACTCTTGTGCCAGCGTGGGAAATAACAATCGAGCGTGGTCTTGAAATAATGAATGCTGATGAATATCTAGAAGTTACACCAAAATCAGTGAGACTACGTAAGCAACTTTTAACTGAAAGTGATCGCGCTAAAGCAGGCCGAAAATAATAAGAAAATCATAAATCATTTTATCTGCGTTGTTAAAAGAAATTTTTTCTCCACGCGACGTACTATGTGTACGTCTTGGTCGCAAAAATTTCTTTCGCCTAGCATCTAAAACAATTTCTGCTTTTCTTCATGCGTGTATACTATATTTATGAAGAAGTTTAATCTGAGTATTAAAGAAAAGAAAATAGTGTATGCAGTCGCGGTGCTATTTCTTATTGTGATTGGTTATTACACCTACACTTGTTTAACTACAAAAGTTTGCGAAGTCGATATTATAAACAAGCTCGTTCGTCATGATGTGACAATAACAGCACCATTTGGTGCAGTGGTTGCAGAAGTCGCAGACACAAGATCTTCTCGTGAACTCGGCCTTTCAGGACGTACTGGTCTTCATATAAATGAAGGTATGCTTTTTATATTTGATGTTCCTGGTAAATATGGATTCTGGATGAAGGATATGTTATTTCCAATTGATATTGTTTGGATAAATCAAAATGGAATTATTGTGAAAGGGGAAGAAAATTTAAGTCCAAGCTCTTATCCAAGTACTTTTATAAATGATTCTGATGCTTCCTATGTTTTAGAACTTGCTGCTGGCTCTATTGAAAGATACGGACTGTACCTTGGTTCGAAAGTTAAAATAAGTCAGTAAAAGAAAAACAACTCCTTTCGGAGTTGTTTTTCATATTTTTTGTTCTATCTATAAGCCGAATTCTGTCCATGCATTTCTGCACTGTGTAATCATTTATCTGGGATGTTTGTTACCAAACACCTCAAGCGACACTCCCACTTTCGTGGGCACGGTCTTGCACATACGTAAGGATTTAGCCGTTTCATTTTTATTTTTCAATAAAACTATTCCAAAATGGAACCCTAGTCTTTCGACATTGGCGTTTCTGCTCGCACCTCTATAATTACTTATGATGGGGGTTACCCACTACGCTTGTTAATCAAATAACTATGTGTTCGGACTTTCCTCTCTTTACCAAAGTGAAGAGTAATTACCCAAGTAGAACAATAATATTATACAACAAAATTTATAAAAAAGCAAGGTTCTATTTATTAGATTTATAAATTAATTCGTGCAATTACAAGGTTTTTTTGATAGTATGATAAGACAATGCTTTTCAGGAACTCTGCAATTTTAGCCATTTTTTCCGCCATTTCATTGCTTTTGGGTATTGTAAGAGATAGACTGCTTGCTCACTATGTAGGTGTCGGATCTGTGCTTGATGTATACAATGCGTCTTTTAGAATTCCTGATTTAATTTATGGTATTTTGTTTTCTTTTGTATCTGCAGTAACAGTAGTGCCTTTTATTACGAAAGCAGTACATGACAATGATGATAAAGAACTAGAAGTACGTTTTAATTCACTGCTGTTTTTCTTCAGTGGAGTACTCGTTTTATTTTCTTTGGTAGTCGTTATTACACTTCCTTTGTTTGCACATTATGTAGTACCTGGATTTAGTTTGGAACAGTTAAGTCTATTTATATTAAGCTCAAGAATACTTATGATACAGCCTTTCTTTTTAGGGTTGTCAGCTTTAATCTCTTGTCTTGCACAAGTACGTCATCGTTTTATTTTATATGCAACAGCACCTTTGTTTTATACATTAATTATTATTTTATCAATAATTTACTTGTATGAACCATACGGATTACTCGGTATTATCTCTGGTGTAGTATTCGGATCATTTGTATCTCTCGTAATCCAATCTTATGTTATGTACAAAGAAAAGATTTCGATATCTTATTCGATGTTTGATTGGAATGTTCTAAAAGAACATCTATCAAATGCAATTCCTCGCTCTGGATCTCTGATAATATCTCGATTTAGAGATGTTATATTCGCTGCAATAGCTACATCTATCGGTGCAGGAGTACTTTCAGTTTATGTTTTTGCTCAGCGTGTTATGGATTCTTTTATCCAAGTAGTGGTTCAAAGCGCTTCAACCGCATCTTTGCCTCATCTTGCTAAACATCACTCTGACGGGGAAGTAAAAGAGTATAAAAACTTACTTACTAAAAATATATTGATTATATTTTCTTTATCTTGTATAGCTTCAATTGTTTGTCTGACTATGCCACATTTGATTGTAAGTATTTTGTATGGAACAGGAAAAGGGACTGAAGAAATTGTTTCTTTAATTATTTTACTTGCATATAGTTTGCCGTCTTATGCAATAAATATTTATTTTGTGAGTGCATTTAATGCTTCTAAGAATGGTAATGGGTTATTCTTGGCAAATTTATTTGCTAGTACTTCAGGAGTAATTGTCTTGTATACGTCTTATTTAAAGGGCTATGGAATTAATTCCCTGGCTTATGCTACATGGGCAGTAAGTATTTTTTATTTACTTGGCCTGGTCTATTTTTATAATAATAGACGTAAAACAATATAGCTATGGAAATTCGAAACTTTTCAATCATCGCGCATATTGATCACGGTAAATCTACTCTTGCAGATAGATTACTTGAAGTTACTGCGACTATAGATAAACGTCACATGAAGGAACAAGTATTAGACAATATGGAACTTGAACGTGAGCGCGGTATTACTATAAAAATGACACCAGTGCGCATGGAATATAAATCAAATGACGGGAAAGTTTATAATCTAAACTTGATAGATACTCCAGGGCACATAGATTTCTCTTATGAAGTATCACGATCACTTCGCGCAGTGGAGGGGACACTTTTACTTGTTGATTCTACTCAAGGTGTGCAGGCGCAGACACTTACTACTCTTGAAATGGCTAAAGAGACAGGCCTCACAATTATTCCAGTTATTACAAAGATAGATAGTCCGCTCGCACACGTAGAAGATGTACAAGATGAAATTATAGAAATGCTTCATTGTAAACGTGAAGATATCATTGCTGTGTCTGGTAAGACTGGTGAAGGTGTAAAAGAATTGATTGAAGAAATAATAAAAAGAGTACCTGCTCCAAAGAGTGAATATGTAGAAGATACAGGCAAGCAAACACGCGCACTTATTTTCGATTTTGAATATAGTAATCATATGGGAGTTATTTTGTATGTGAGAGTTCTTGATGGAAATGTGAAAGCAGGGGACACATTACTTTTTACACAATCAGAACATAAGTTTATTATTCGAGAAGTAGGTACATTTTCGCCAGAAAAGAAAGAAAAAGATTCTGTTAAAGCAGGAGAGATTGGATATATAGTTACAGGCATTAAAGAACCAGGTATTGCACGTGTGGGAGATACTGTGACTACTTTTTCTAATCCACTCCCAGCTTTTCCTGGATATGCTGAACCTGTACCGATTGTGTTTGCGTCTATCTACCCTGAATCACAAGATGAGTTTGATGATTTAAGAAGTTCACTTTCAAAATTGAAGTTATCAGACTCTTCTCTTACTTTTGAAGAAGAATCATCCGGTGCATTAGGACGAGGATTTAGATGTGGTTTTCTTGGAATGCTTCACTTAGAAATTGTAACTGAGAGATTGAGACGCGAGTTTGATCAAGAGTTAGTGGTAACTACTCCATCTATAACTTACGAGGTTACATTAAAGAATGGAGAGGTGGAAATGGTATATACCCCGATACATTTTCCAGATCATGGTCAGTATATATCAGTAAAAGAGCCGTGGATTATTTTAACTCTTATCACACCACATGATTATGTAAGTCCACTTATGCAATTATTCCCACCTCATGAAGCAGAAGTTCTTGAACTTAAAGATTGGGGGCACGACAGAGTGCGTATCACACTTAATATGCCACTTAGAGAGCTAATGCGTAATTTCTTTAATGAAGTAAAGTCTGCATCGAGCGGGTATGCTTCTATTGTTTATGAAAAAGGTGATATGAGACCAGCAGATGTAACACGACTTGATGTATATGTCGCAGAAGAGAGAGTGACTGCATTTTCTCGTGTTATTCCAGAATACCGCACACGTGAGGAGTCAGAAGAGGTGGTTGAAAAATTGGAGAAAATCTTACCAAGAGAGATGTTTCGCGTAAAGATACAAGCTTATGTAAGAGGACGCATAATAGCATCACGTTCTATTGCTCCGATGAAAAAGGATGTGACAGGTTATATGTACGGAGGGGATATTACTCGAAAGATGAAGTTACGTGAAAAGCAAAAGCGCGGAAAAGACAGAATGGAAAGAGAGGGAAAGGTTCATATATCACACGATACATTCCTCAATATGATGAAACCATAAGCCAAAAATTAGTTCAGATGCTAGGCGCGAAAGAAATTTCGATAGAAATGTACACTTAGTACATTGACCGAGAAAATTCGCATCGCAACAACGCAAATGAAGTAATTTTTGGCTTATGGTAGATGATCTGGGTTTACTTAAGTAACGGTATGAGTAAGAATCCAACCATTCCTATTATTGCAACTAAAGAAATAGCTGCCCAGACGCGATTCAATGTCTTACGGTTTTTTGAAGTGAATATCATACTGTATATGTGATAAGCTAGATAATAACAAGAAAATGCGAGAATATCAACAAAAACATATTGTACGAACCCTTCTTTACTCCAGGATAAGTATCATTGTGCTTTTCTTATTATGTATGTTACTTTTGCGTTCTATAATGCAATTAAATGACAAAAGAATAGATGTCTCTAAATTAAGAGATGATTCAGCAGTTGAGCGAGCTAATTTAGAAAATAAGGTAAGACAGGCACAACTTAAAAATGAGGAGATAGTTACTCCTCGTGGTTTTGAAAATTATGTGCGTACTACTTTCCCTGTAGTAAAAGAGGGTGAGGGGGTGATAGTTATTTATGACGATGAGAAATCCCCAGTTAGTCAGGTTAGAGCTTCAGTAAATATTTGGGAACAGTTACTTATATTGTGGAATAGAGTATTTAAGCATTAATTTGTGATTAATTTATAACTTTTGTATACTAAAAACCTATGGATACAAAAACAGTAGAAATTTACAGTACATCATCTTGTCACTTTTGCCATATGGCGAAAGAGTGGATGACAGAAAAAAATATACCTTTTATTGATTATAATGTTGGAGAAGATCTTGAAAAGAGAAAAGAGATGGTAGAGATGACAGGGCAGATGGGTGTGCCAGTTATTAAGATAGGGAATGAGGTGATGATTGGATTCAATCAAGACAAGATGTCTCAGTTGTTGGGGGTGCAATAATTATTTGGCAGGCTCGGTCACAAAATCAGTTTTTCGCTTCACTCAAAACAAAAGATTTCGCGACCCCCATTCGAGTCTGCACGTACGACACGCAGGTGTCGTACTCTCCCAGCACAAAATACAAAAAGTGATATCAAACGATATCACTTTTTGTATTTTGTGCTGGGAGGCAGGCTCGAACTGCCGACCCTTTGCTCTTCAGGCAAATGCTCTACCAACTGAGCTATCCCAGCTTATTTCCTCTAGTTCCAAGCTTTTAGCTTCTATCTAGTCCATATATCCTATCATAAAATAGACTTACTTGGAAGATTTATTTTATGCCAGAAGAAGCCTTTAAACCATCTAAAACTTGTTGTAGTACCTTTGTTTCTGGAAGCTGTGCGCGTAGTTCATTAAATTGCCCTAAGGCAGAATCAATATCTTTTTTATTTTTTGAAAAAGTATCAATTGCAGGACGAACATAAAGATATGCCCCTCCAAGAGCTCCTAGTATTACTACCCAATAGAAAAACCGAAAGGCATTAGCGATATGTTGTTGGCGTCGCATACTGCGAAGTATTTCATTATTTTCCATGGTCATATGGTAGACCTCTTCTAGCTTTTGTTGATTATTTAAGTTTTCAGACATGTATAAAGTATATAGTAAATTTACATGCTACCAAGTGTACAAATATGATAGAATCGATGCACTAGCTCTCGTAGTTCAACGGATAGAACAGTCCCGTCCTAAGGGATTAATGTGGGTTCAATTCCTGCCGAGGGCACATTTAAGTATTGACATTTAGGCTTTTTTATGCTACAATATAAGTCGATTGTTTTTTGTAGTTAAACTCAATTAAATGGAGTCTATATGCGCTCAATAATCGCATTAATCGGACTCCTAATCTTGAGTCCAAATGCTTTTGCTAGTGAGAAATCGTTCGTCTCTTCAATTTCGTATTCGGATAGCAATGTGTACGAAATTTCAAGCAAGAAACCAGTCTTGGTAGACTTGCTTGAAGAAATGAAAATAAAGCGTGATGCTCACAGCATCAGGACAAGAGATGAAAACCAAGAAGAAACGTACATCTTCTCTTGTCTGATTCATGCCGGCAGTAAGATCCGATTCCTTAAGAAAATAGTCCGCAAAGGCAAAGAATATATCCTTGCGGAAGTTCTCATGTCATCAGCTTGGGAAGATGATAATTTTCAAGGAGGGTCTGCTCAAGGTGCTTGCAATAGAGAAAAAGGACAGAGAAGTGTTATCTTTCCTCCAGAGATATTGGAGGTCTTCTTTCGAGATAGAATCATTCGATTCGTCGAAAGATAAAAATCCCCGCAGGGCTTGCGGGGATTTTTTGTTTTATATACTTTTAACTTTGAGTTTTGCTTGTCTTGCCTTATCTACCTTTGGAAGTCTAATGATAAGTAGTCCGTGCTTTTCTACAGCTTCTGCTTCTTCAATTTCTACTTCGTGAGGTAGAAGTATTGTACGAGTGAATGTTCCCCAGTAAAGCTCCTTATAGAAATAGTCATCATGGGTTACCTGTGTATTTCCATCTCTTCGTCCCTTTATAGTTACCATATCACGTGTGATTGATAGGTGTAGGTCTTCTGGTTTTACTCCAGCCACCATGGCTTCTATTATTATTTCTGTAGGAGTTTGGTACACATCTACTGAGAGTTCTCCTTCTTCCATGTCTACGTCTACTTCTTCCATATTGTCATCAAGTACAGCATGACGCGCTTTTGATTTTGGTGCAGGCATATCTTTCTTACCGACATGCTTTATTGGCACTTCCTCCATTTCTTCATCTTGTTCGACTACATCTAGTATTTCATCTTCATCATCGACACTTATAGATCCAGCGAGTCGTTCAAAAAATGATTTTTTTTCTTTAAGCATAATAAATAGACAGTTATTTGTGTATGAATACAGTATACAACTACAAATACAATTAAATGTTAATAGTTATACACATATTTGAGAGTATTTACTACCAACTAGTCACCATCAAGATATCGTCACTGTCACGCTTAATATATTTCCAAATTTCTTCTGTGATAAATGGCATGAATGGATGAATTGTAATTATTTGTTCGCGAAGAAGTTTAAGTAAAAGTGTCTGTGCGCTTTCTTTTTCCTTGTTTTCTAGAATACGTGCTTTCCTTGTTTCAATAATGTCATCACAAAACACTTTCCAGAAATAGTCGTAGACTTTTTCAGAAGCCAAATGTAGACGATAATTTTCGATATCACTTGTAATATCTAGACGTTTTTCAATCCATGCATCGTACACTGCTTGATCTTCATTGTTTAGTTCCACATCTGTTTCATGGTCTGTTGTGCGTTCCAGCACGAAACGCGTAGCGTTCCATATTTTGTTAGCAAAATTTTTATATGCTTTGATTTTGTCTTCGCCTAGTTTTAAGTCATTTCCCGGTCCGTTTCCTACTAGAAGTGACATGCGCAGTGCATCCGTTCCATATTTTTTAGTTAATTCTCTAGGATCTAGTATGTTATCTAGTGACTTACTCATTTTGCGACCTTTTGCATCACGGACAAGACCATGAAGGTATATTTGTTTGAATGGTGTTTCATTTAATGCATAAGTAGAAAATAAAATCATGCGAGCAATCCAGAAAAATAAAATGTCATGTCCTGTTTCAATGAGTGATGTCGGATGGAAAGTCTCCATATCTTTTGTTTTATTTGGCCATCCTAATGTCGAGAATGTCCAAAGGCCAGATGAGAACCAAGTATCAAGAGTATCTTCATCTTGTGTCCATCCATCACCAGTTGGCGCTTCTGTATCACAATAGATTTCCCCACCTTTATACCAAACAGGAATACGATGCCCATACCAGATCTGGCGAGAAA
Source organism: bacterium (assembly GCA_023267475.1). Lineage (GTDB taxonomy): Bacteria > Patescibacteriota > Minisyncoccia > Phycocordibacterales > UBA5272 > UBA11704. The sequence continues at coordinate 12,573 of JAHFND010000001.1, forward strand.
TACACCAGTCACGAAGATTATCTATCCAATGGAAATATACTTTTTCAAATCTATCTGGAAGAATAGAAGTTTCTTTATTATCTACGACTTTACGCATTAGTTCTTTTAGAGTCGTTTCTTTTCCAAAATGATTGAAAGTTTTATTTACACCTATAAACCACTGAAGTTTTGGTAATGGTTCTATCACCGCACCAGTGCGTTGTGCGATTGGGACATTCTGAACCACTTCTTCTTCTTTAATAATCAAATTATTTTCTTTTAACCAATTTACTATATATTCACGTGCATCAGTTACTTTCTTTCCATTTAGTTCTTCATTTGCGAGTCCGTACATCTTCGCGTACTCATTTATTACTTGTTTTGATGGGAGGTTATGACGTTCTTTTATTTCCCAGTCTATTTGACTGTGGGCTGGGGTTACACCGAGTGCGCCAGTACCAAAATCTTTTTCTACAGCATTATCAGCAATTATTTTTATTTTTATAGGACATCCTGCAAATTCTACTGTGTATTCTTTCCCTATATATTCTTTATATCTTTCGTCATCTGGATGTACCGCAACCGCCGTATCTCCAACTTTTGTTTCGGGGCGAGTAGAAGAAATTGCTATTGGAAAATCATGAGAGTATTTAAACGTGTACATTACACCCTTTCTTTCTTCAGATTCTGTTTCATCATCTGAAATAGTCGTCTGACCTTTTGGGTCCCAGTTTACAATACGCTGCCCTCTATATATTAGTCCATCATCATACATCTTATTAAACATTGTGCGGACCGCGAGATTTCTTTCATCGTCCAATGTGAAAGCAAGGCGAGACCAGTCTAATGATGCCCCCATAGATCGCATTTGTGTAAGAATGGTGGCTTGACTTTCAAGAGCAAAAGCATTTATTCTTTTTAGCATTTCTTCACGTCCAATGTCGTGACGAGTTTTACCTTCTTTTTTATATATATCTTTTTCTACTTTTGATTGTGTGGCTATAGCTGCGTGGTCAGTACCTGGAAGCCAAAGAGTTTTATAACCCTTCATTCTTTTGAATCTTACTATAGTATCTTGTATAGCAAGCATGATGGCACTTCCCGTGTGTAGTGTTCCAGTTACGTTTGGCGGAGGCAGTACTATTGAAAATGCGTTTGGACGTTCTCCTTTTAAATTGTCTGGATTAAAATAACCACTTTTCTCCCACATTTCATAAAGTTCTTTTTCTACAGAAGATGCGTCAAAGGGTTTTGTAAGTTGTTCTGGCAATTGCTTCATAAGGAGATTGTGTGATACGCTATATGCTACTTTGTCTTATACATTTAATACTATCACAAAAACATGCAAAAAACAGGAAGCAAAACAAAGAAAGCTAAGCAGTCTAAAATTCTAAAAGAAGGTTCAAAAAAAGTAAGCAAGAAAGTTTCTCCTAATACAAAGAATCTTCCAGATCATCAATTTAAAAAAGTAAAAGTAAAACGCGGAATGGCGGGATTGGGTCTTTTCGCTGGAGAAGCGATAAAGAAAGGTGAGACTATAATAGAATATGTAGGAAATATTTTGACTGCAGAAGAAGCAGATGAAAAGTCTTCTAATATGTATCTTTTTGAAATTAGTAAGAATAAGACAATAGATGGATATCCAAGATGGAATCTAGCCCGTTATATAAATCATGCATGTCGTGAGGCTACAAATGCAGAAAGCGATGTGAAGAAAGGTAGAGTATTTATAATTGCGACTAAGGGGATAAAGAAAGGAGATGAAATACTTTATGATTATGGGGAAGAGTTTGCATTAGAACATATAGCACCATTTGGTTGTAATTGTAAGGCAAAGAAGCATGAATATAAGATGAAGGGGCAGGCGGAAGTGGAAGCAGAGAAAAAAGCTAAAAAATAGGAGTTATAAATTAGGCTACAAAATAATAAAGCGGCACCGTAGGTGTCGCTTTATTATTTTCTTTAAAATCTATGTCTAATCTTTTATACTTATGCAATTGCTTCGCATATGCGATATGTAAAAATTATAAAAATAAATATAAAAAATAAAAATATAAAAAATAAAAAAGTTATCCACATATTTTTATATAAAACTATTGTGCGTAGTTGTATGCGTGACATACTTATTTATAGAGAGTCGTGATCATGGTCGTGATCATAAAACAATTTATAAACACTCTCAAAATTTTGAGTACTAAAATTTATGGCAAAGAAGAAGAAAGCTGCTAAGAAGTCACATAAGAAGAAGGCTACTAAGAAGCGAAAGTCAGCAAAGCGATCATAATCGCCTAGCAAAAGAAAGCAACCGCTCCCACGGTTGCTTTCTTTTTGTTTTTGCCAAAAATTGTCTCATCTACTTTGTCGCTAAGAAATTTTTATCATCAACGTACTAGTGTGTACGTTTATTTCAAAAAATTTCTATGCTTCGCGTATCTAAGACAATTTTTGGCAAAAACAATACACTGATATCTGACATGTTTTAATACTTAAAAAAGACCCCTATTTATGATATAATAGTCCGACAATGTCAATCATTTCAAAGCTTTTCCCAGACGAGTCAAAAAAGACCATTAAAGCGCTTGCTCCTATAGCAGATGCGGTTTTTTCGCATGAGGAAGAATTAAAATCTCTATCTGACTCAGAATTAAAACACAAAGGTCTTGCTCTTAAAGAAAAGGTAAAAAAAGATTTGGAAGGTTTAACTGGAGAGAAATTAAAACAAACAGAAAAAGAAGTTCTTGAAGCAGTTCTTCCACTTGCTTTTGCACTTGTTCGTGAAGCTTCTCGTCGCACACTTAAGATGATGCATTATCGAGTACAAGTAATAGGTGGAATACTTCTCCATCGTGGACATATTGCAGAAATGCGTACAGGTGAAGGAAAGACACTCGTTGCCACACTTCCAGCATATTTAAATGCTCTGACTGGTCGAGGAGTACATATTGTTACTGTGAATGATTATCTTTCACGTCGTGACGCTGTTTGGATGGGTCAAGTATATGATGCACTTGGGCTTAGTGTGTCTGTAATAAATCATCAATCATCTTTTATATACGATAGTGAACATTTAAATAAAGAAGAAGAAAAGAAAGACGATGCAGTTCGTGATGAAGTGGGATCTTATAAAGTTATTTATGATTTTCTTAAACCTTGTGGACGTCAGGATGCATATAAAGCAGACATTACTTATGGTACAAATAATGAATTCGGATTTGATTATTTGAAAGATAATATTGGTTACAGTAAAGAAGCTATAAATCAAGTACAGCATCATTATGCAATTGTGGATGAAATAGATTCTATACTTATAGATGAAGCTCGTACCCCTCTTATTATTTCTGCTCCAGCTGAAGAGTCTAGTGATATGTATACCAAGTTTGCTCGAGTAGCAGATTCTTTAATAGAAGGAGAAGATTATACAGTGGACGAAAAACAACGTGCCATATCTCTTTCTGAGTCGGGAATAAACAAAGCAGAAAGCGCACTTAATATAACAAACATGTATTCAATAGAAGGCATGAAGTATGTGCATCATTTAGAAACTGCAGTGCGTGCAAAGGCGCTTTTCTTACGTGAGCGTGAATATGTGGTGCGTGATAATGCCGTAGTTATTGTGGATGAATTCACAGGTCGTATGCAACCTGGACGCCGTTGGTCAGATGGGCTTCATCAAGCGGTTGAAGCAAAGGAAGGAGTAAAGATTGAACAAGAGTCACGTACTTTAGCATCCATTACATTTCAAAACTATTTCCGTTTTTATGAGAAGTTAAGTGGAATGACAGGAACAGCTGAGACTTCAAAAGAAGAATTTTATAAAGTTTACGGTCTTGTAGTTACTCCAGTTCCGACACATAATCCGATAAATCGTAAAGATCACGAAGATTTGATTTTCCAAACAGAAAAAGGAAAGTGGCAAGCATTAACTCGTAAGATAAAAGAATTACATGAAAAAGGCCAACCAGTCCTTATCGGTACTATCTCTATTGAAAAAAATGAAGAGATTTCAAAGTATCTAGAACGTGAAGGAGTACCACACACAATACTTAATGCGAAGAATCATGAGAAAGAAGGAGAGATAGTTGCAGGTGCAGGTAAAAAGGGCGCAGTAACTATTGCGACAAATATGGCAGGTCGTGGAGTGGACATTAAGTTAGGTGGTCCGCTTGCTACTGATGCAGAACGTGAAGTAGTGCTTTCACTTGGTGGATTATTCGTGATCGGAACAGAACGCCACGAAGCGCGTCGTATAGATAATCAGTTACGTGGACGTTCAGGACGACAAGGAGATGTGGGAGAAACACAATTCTTTGTATCACTTGAAGATGATTTGATGCGCGTGTTTGGTTCAACTAATATTAAAAGTATGATGGGTCGTTTTGGTATTCCAGAAGATGAGCCTATAGCAAGTAAGATGGTATCTCGCGCACTTGAAAAAGCTCAAGAGAAGATTGAAGGTTTTCATTTTGACACTCGTAAGCATACACTTCAATATGACGACGTGCTAAATCATCAACGTACAAGTATTTATGAGAAGCGTCGCAAGATATTATTTAACGATGAAGCTTTCATAGATGAAGTCATCGCTGAACTCGTAGCTGAAAAACCAGAACTAGAAAAGATACTCGCACAAAAAGAAGAGAAATATACACGCGAAGCCGTACGTCACATTCTTCGAGTTATGATGCTACAGATTATAGACACTCTTTGGATGGAGCATCTTGATTCTATGGAACACTTGAGGAATAGTGTGAATCTTCGTGCATATGGTCAGCGTGATCCACTTGTTGAGTATAAGAAAGAAGGACTTCGTGCATTACGTGGACTAGAATCTTCACTTCGTAATGAGCTTATATTATTTATTGAAAATTTGGATGGATTTTTTGCAACACAACAAGCAGCACAGAATCAGCAGTTTGTACCTGTTATTAAGAGTGGTGAATCAAATGGAGATAATAAAGAAAAAATTGGAAGAAATGATGCCTGTCCTTGTGGTAGTGGAAAGAAGTGGAAGAAGTGTGGCGAGTTAAATACAGAAGAGCATAAGGAATTGATGGGAAAGAAGTAAGTTATCCAGGTTTTCATATGGTAGAATAGTTTATATATGAAGGATCTCATTAAGCCACTTATTGTCGCTATTCTTACTTGGGAAGCAAAGATGGTGCTCGCGCGACATAAGCCATTTATTATTGGAATCACAGGGAATCTAGGTAAGACTTCTACAAAAGATGCCATATATGCAGTGATGAGACAACATTTCTATGTCCGTCGTAGTGAGAAGAGTATGAATAGTGAGTTTGGAGTACCTCTTACTATTTTAGGTGAAAGATCTGGTTGGAATAATCCTGTAAGATGGATGTTTATAATAATTCGTGGTTTTTTTGTTTTATTTAAGAAAAATTATCCTACACATTTAGTTTTAGAGATTGGGGCAGATAGACCAGGAGATATAAAAAAGATATCAGAATGGATACATCCAGATATTTGTGTAGTAACACAATTTGGTGAAGTACCAGTACACGTAGAATTTTTTGAAAATAGAGACGCTGTTATAAATGAAAAAGGTTACTTGGTAGAAGCTTTGAAAAGTGATGGACTATTTATTTATAATGCTGATGATCATGATGCACAGAAGTTATTGACAAAGACAGAAGCAAAAAGAATAAGTATTGGAATAAATGAAGGTGCGGATATAAAGGCAAACAATGTGAAAGTATACGGTACTCCTATCGAAGGTACTGAAGCAGATATAGTGATTAATGGTGCAACACATCATTTAGTATTACCTGAAGTCTTGGGTAAATCTCCTGTATATTGTGTTCTTCCTGCTCTTGCCATCTCTAAAGAACTATCTATCTCACCTGAAGTCGCATGTGCTTCACTTCGTGAGTCTGATAAACCAAAGGGGAGAATGAGATTACTTTCTGGAATAAATGGTTCTGTTATAATCGATGACACATATAATGCTTCTCCTAAAGCTACAGAACATGGTTTAAAAACTCTTGCTTCAATAGAAACCACAGGAAGAAAAATTGCAGTACTAGGGGACATGCTTGAGCTTGGTGAATTCACACATGACGAACATTATAAAATTGGAAAAGAAGCAGCTAAATCTTGTCATAAACTTTATACAGTGGGAATACGTGCACGCGTAATAGCAGAAGGTGCACTTGATGGGAAGATGGATGATTTAAATATTATGGAATGTGACTCTTCAATAGAAGCCGGTAAGGAGTTGGTAAAAGTAATTGGTCCAAATGATATTATTTATATAAAAGGTTCACAAGGTGTGCGTATGGAACGTGCTGTAAAAATGATTCTTTCAGAAAAACATGAACCTAAAAAAGTTTTAGTTAGACAAGAAAGGGAGTGGGAGAGAAGATAAAAGAAAACCAGCGCGACATCTCTGTCGCGCCGTTTTTTGAATGCCTCATCTGACAACCTTAAGATTCGGCTTTTTCTCCTGCGCAAAAATCGCATACGTATTTCTGCCAGACCTCTTGGCGTCATACAGAGCGTTATCCGCAGCTGATTTCACTTCTTCGGGGTCAGCGCCATCGCGAGGGAAGCTTGCGATACCGATACTGATTCCGACACTTATTTCATGCCCGTCGATAACTATTGGGGCGCTCATAAGTCTCAGAATTTTGCCGGCAAGCTTTTCGTACGTCTTTATGTCTTTCACATCTGAGAGGATTATCGTGAATTCATCTCCTCCGATGCGTGCGACTGTATCTGTTGCACGATAAACGCATGAACGCAGTCTTGCCGACATCATTTTCAGCACTTTATCCGCGGCCGGATGTCCGTACGTGTCGTTTATTGATTTGAAATGATCGACATCTATAGCAAGGATACCCATGCTAGAGTTGTTCCTTCTAGCTATAGCGTACGCTTGTTCCAGCCTGTCATGGAACATCCACCGATTGGGCAAGCCAGTCAAATGGTCGCAGTAGGCGTGCTCTCGAGCCATCATGTTCTTCTTGTAAAGATGGATAATCACGAAGGTCTCAATGACCACCGCGATAACCAGAGTTATTAAAGCGATTATTTGAAAGTCCATTTCTTCAATCTCCCATTGTGTAGAATTATTTGAAAAACCTTCAAATATAGTACAAGATAGTAGTACTTTTGTCAAATTGTGACCCTTTGGTGACCCTACGCGGAATCGAACCGCGCTTTTATCCTTGAGAAGGATACGTCCTAACCGATAGACGATAGGGCCCTTATAGAAACTAAAGATAACACCTTTTAGGAAAAAGAGCAAATAACCCTTATTTTACAAGCATTTTTAGACGCCTCTAGGAGGTCATTTTAGCTTAAAAGGCTTGACAAATGGATTCAAATCTGCTATAATGACCACATAATAGTGGACGTGTAAATACCATAGAGTATCCGAGTTAAAAACAAAGATTTCCCTGGTATTTTAATTTTCACTCACTATTTTCCAGCTCACAGACCGTTAATGGAGCGTAACCATTAAACTATGATCAAAAAAATTTATAAGGCTAGCCAGATACTTGCGTTTGTTCCATTTATGGCCATCCCAAGTTTCTCACTTGTCTCACATATTGGTTCACTTAATACTAATTCTGTAACAAAGGAGGAAGTTTCAGTGGACGATCTTCGTCAGGAAAAAGCGGATGCCATCGATTCTTACTTTAAGGATCGTTCAATGCCACTATATGGTACAGGTATGACATTCGTACGTGTTGCTGAAAAATATGGTCTTGATTGGCGTTTACTTCCTGCGATTGCTATTCGTGAATCATCCGGTGGAAAGAATGCTTGTGGGAATAATCCATTCGGTTGGGGATCTTGTAAGCTTCACAACTTCGGAAGTTATGAACAAGCGATTGAGTCTCTAGGTAAGAACTTAGGAGGAGCTAATCCAAATACAGCTCGTTACTACGCTGGAAAATCTACTCAAGAAAAACTATATCACTATAACGGAACAGTACTTGCTACATATCCAAGTGAAGTGTCAGACATTATGAAGATGATCGAGACCGATAATGGATAAAAACATTTCGATCTCGTACGGAGTACCAGAATAAAACAAAAGAGCGACCCATACGGGTCGCTCTTTTGTTTTATTTTTACAATGATAAACTTTATTTTGAGCTGCACAAACATATTCTCTAAGGAGGTGTCTATGCACATGATCATGTGGAATCCAGAATTCTGGATTCGTTTCTGGCAGGAAGTCTTCAATCCAGAGTTCTACATTCCAAAGAACTGGGGATGGGAACAGCCAAATTTCGTGTCTGAAGTGGAAAATCCTGATGAATAGAGAAGGTGTGATGGACCGGAAGCGCAAGCTTTCGGTCCGGGTTGTTTTAATCTTTTTTATCTAGTTTTACTAGTCCTAATTTATGTATTCCAAAATATACAACTCCAGCGACTACGCAGAAATTTATTAAGTCATTTATAAGCAGGCCGTAGTTTATAGAAGCTCCCATGAATGTGAAAGTTGCTTCTGTTAGACCGTGTGTTTTATTGAGTAGTATCCCAAGTAGAGGGTTTATAATATTATCGATTATTGATTTTACTAAGTCCCCAACTGCTCCTCCTAAGATAAATCCAACAGCAAGTCCGATAGCTCCTTGTGAACGAATAAATTCTAAAAATCCTTTCATATTTTTTAATTAAATATTAATTTATATAGTATATCGTATTTATGCTATAGTATCTCTAATAAATACCTAAGTCATAGCTCGGAAAGAACATGCTATTTAACTCCTTTGCCTTCCTAATATTTTTTACTGTTTTTTACACAGTTTTTTATTATTCTAGAGGAACAATAAGACAGCTGGTACTTTTTTTAGCTAGTTGTATTTTTTATGCATGGTTTATTCCAAAGTACTTACTTATTCTTTTTTTAGCTATCGCGATTGATTATTATGCAGCGATAAAGATAGAAGAGGCAGATTCTGATAAAAAAAAGAAGATAGCGCTTATCTTAGGTGTCGTAAATACTTCTTTAATATTATTTGTCTTTAAGTATCATAATTTTTTTATAGATAATATCAATTTTATAAGCGGTCTTAAATTATCACATTGGAGTTTGATATTACCTATCGGTCTTTCATTTCACACATTTCAAAGTCTAAGTTATGTGATAGATGTTTATTGGGGGAAAGTTAAAGCAGAAAGAAATATTCTTATATATGCAAATTATGTGATGATGTTTCCTCAATTAGTCGCAGGACCGATAGAAAGAGCAGGACATCTGATTCCCCAGATAAGAAATTCTTTTTATAGTAAGTTAAGCGATTCGGATTTTGTAATTGGGTCTTCACTTTTCTTTTATGGACTATTCAAGAAAGTGGTAGTCGCTGATAATATTGGCCCTTATGTGAGTGCTGTGTTTGATAATTATACTCATCATAATGGAGCTACGATGTTTGTTGGAACAATGTTTTTCGCGATACAAATATATGCTGATTTTTCAGGGTATTCAGATATGGCAATTGGCGTCGCTAGAACTCTTGGTTTTAAGTTCAATGATAATTTCCAAACTCCCTACTTCTCCCGTTCCGTCACAGAATTCTGGAGAAGATGGCATATATCTCTATCATCATGGCTTAGAGACTATCTATACTATCCTCTAGTACTAAGTACAGGAAAGATAACTAAAACAAAGATGAATCTAAGCATACTAGCCACATTTGCCATAATAGGCCTCTGGCATGGTGCAGCTTGGACTTTTGTTATCTTTGGTACTCTACACGGTATATATCTAGTGGTAGAGTCTTTAACTGACAAATACAGAAAGAATCTAGTATCTTTCATTCATCTAGATAAACTACCCTTTCTTCACCATATACTAGACTCTCTACTTACATTTATCCTTGTCTCTCTTTCTTTTGTTTTCTTTAGGGCGAAGAGTTTAGATCAATCTTTTTACATGTTAAAGAAAATATTTTCTGATTATAAGATAAGTGATGTAAGCCTACTTGATACGAATAGTTTTGCGATAATACTTTTCTCTATAGCTATATTGTTCTCGACAGAGTATTTAGTATTTAGAAAGTATTCTATAGATGATATTTATAATAAGGCAAAGGGGAATATTTTCTTGTATTCGATCGCTGTGATTTCTATCTTGTTTGTATTTTCATTTGGTTCTTGGGGAGAGACAAGCTTTATTTATTTCCAATTCTAGTATGATACAAATTCTCAAAAGGATAATAATTATCATTATCGTCGTCATAATAATCGATAGGGCATTTTCGTATTTGTTCATGAATTTTATTTTTAAGAAAACCATATCAGGGGAGAGTGGTGGAACGATAAATAATGTGATTAATAGACATAATAATTTAGATTTTCTAATTCTTGGTGCATCGCGTGCGAAGCATGGAATAGACCCGAAGTATCTTACAGCACTCGGAAATGATGGTTTTAATTTAGGAATAAATGGTACGAGTATTTTAAATAGTCTACTTGTACTGGATATTCTTATACAGAATAATGCGAAGCCTAAGACTGTAGTAGTGCAGGCAGATTTATTTGAATTCGTTAAAGGATTCGATCCTTATGTTTCTGAGCAGGCGAAAAAGGTTTATCCATACGACACAGAACTTATAAGAGAATATGTGCGTAATGCAGGTAAAGTAGAACAAGTTAAATATTTTTTTGAGACATATCGTCTTAACAGAAAGATATTGAATGTGGCAGTTAATTTCTTTAAAAGAAATACTATAAATATTGGAAATGGGTATGTCGGATTAACTAATACTACTGCAGTACCTGATGATATATCAGTGTCAGGGGATTATGTATATGACAGTGGTGGGGTGCACGCGGAGTCTGTAAAAAAGATTAAAAAATTAGCCGATGAAAACAATATAAAGTTGATAATTGTATTTCCTCCTTTTTATAAAAACGTTTCTTATAATAAATTAGAGCAAAAGCGAATAGATGATGATTTCACAAATAGCGGTATTACAGTTATAGATATGTCTGATGTGGAAAAGTATAAAGAATTAGAGGGAATAGAAAATTGGAGGGATTCATTTCATTTTAATTCTGTTGGAGCAGAAAAGTTCTCTATTCTTTTGAATGAGGAGATAAAGAAGAGGAATACTGGGAGGTAGCTGATGGAGAGAGTGGGATGTTCGGTCACAAAACTACCTCACTTCGTTCGAAGTAGTTTCGCGACCCCGTATTCGAATCCCACCGAAAAGTGATGCAGATCACTTTTCTTCTCTACGCAGTTTTTCACTACGTTCAAAACTTGGCGGAGAGAGTGGGATTCGAACCCACGGACCTAATAAAAGGTCGACGGTTTAGTAAACCGTTGATTTAAACCACTCATCCATCTCTCCATGGTTTGTCTTTGGAAACGTCTTTGGCGGAGACGATGGGATTTGAACCCATGAGGGGCGTGAACCCCTGCCTCGTTAGCAGTGAGGTGCCTTCGACCACTCAGCCACGTCTCCGAATGCGTTCTATTCTAACATAATTTATTTATATTGGTATTTCTTATTTTCTCTTAAAAAATTCTTCAATATCTATCTCATACCATTCTTTTGGAATTTTTTCTTTAAACCAAATACTGCGTTCATAATCATCAAGTTCTGTTGCGATAACCCATGTAAGTACAACAACAAATACTATAGAAAATATTGCCACTGCACCTATAAGAAGATTTTCATAATTGAACACCATAGAAAGTGCAATTAAAATAAACGAAGGAGCACCTACTAAAATGTGCATCATTATAGGTAGCTGCTCGTCTCTGTACAAAAGAAATGTTTCAAGATCTTTTTGTAGTACACATTTAGAAATTATCTTATATTCTTTAAAGACGGATTCTACAGCTATTGAGGCAAATATCACATATATAAAAGCCACTAAAGGCATTATCATAAACAAAATTGGATTCTCTGATTGCTTACTAAAAATTATTCCGTGATCATATAGGCCATATTTCCAAATGAGGACCATTATAAATCCAGAGACAAGAGGTTTGAACACTATAGGTAAATGTCGGTTCACTGTATTCCAATTTCTGTTCCAGGGTATAAAGTTTCTTTTTTTCATGTGTTAATAAAATACTATGTTTTTATAATCGTTTAGTCAATCTTTATTAAGATGTGAAGTGATATTTCCTATCCCCACTTTACTTCTTGTAACTTGCTATACTAATAATAAGAACTTCTTTGTTCTTGGATATTAGTATTTTAATCTTCTAAATAAATATGAATAAATTATATATGGGTACAGTGATTGCGCTTGCTACAATTTCATTTGTAAGTGCGCAGGATACTCCAAAGCCAGTTCCTCCACAAGTAGCGCCTATGATGACTACTGGGGATGCGACAATTGATGCACAGATCAAAGCGCTTAACATGGAGATGGAAACTAAGATAAAAGCAATCCGTGATGATTACTTATCTAGAATTAAGACAATTGTAGGTGATAAGAAGCCGATGATGGCCTCAACTACACCTCGTGGAATGATGGAGGGAAAGAAAAAGGGATTTGATGATGGTAAGAAAATGGGGCGACCATTTGCTTCTTCAACAGACGGCACAATGAGACCACCTATGATGCGAAGAGAAGATGGCCAAGGTGAACAAGGAGACAGGGGTGACAATAGAGGAGAAGGTCAGAGGCCTCTTCCTCCACAAGGACAAATGGGAGATAGTGTAGGTCCACGTATCCAGAATTTCTTTAGAGGATTCTTTGGTGGACAAGGACAATCAAATGATAATAGAGGATCATCAAATGGTAATGATTTAGGACCTAAACCAAATAACTAATTTTGGTTTTAAAATAAATAAGCGCGCCTTACGGCGCGCTTATTTATTTTAATGAGCTAAAGTTATTGCATTCACGCTTCTTGCACCATTTTTCAATAAAACTTTTCTTGCCTCATCTAGTGTCGCGCCAGTTGTAGTAACATCATCTATTAAAATTATATTCATATCAGCAACTGAAGATTTTAAATCAAAGCTATTTTTTTGATTTTTTATTCTTTCACCACGAGTTTTAGTAGTCACTTGGCGCTTTTTATTTTTAAAACGTATAAGAATATCACTTCTTGTCGATACGTTCTTTTCTTTAGAAATTTCTTTTGCTATGAGTTCTGCTTGATTATACCCACGCATATATTTTCTTAGTGTTGGCATTGGGATAGGTATCAATATTGAGTCAGGTGGTATAGAAAATTTATACCCTCTGATAAGCGGGAGAATTAAATCGCGTCTATGATGATATTTTATTGCGTGGATTATATCTTTTACTCTTTTATCTTTAAAACTATAAAGACTGTGAATGTATAAGTATGGAGAGTCTACAGGTTTTTTGAAAGAAGGAAGACAATCATCACATAAATTTTTACCTTCTTTCTTACATATAAAACAAGAAGGTGGAAATATTATGTTTATTAGCTTTATAGTCCACATGTAAGTAGTTTATACATGAAATGACAAGAGGTTACAGTGTATACTTAAGTATATATGTTTCCTTTCTTTAAAAAAGAAGAATTAGGTCAGGCTATTGGACTTGATATAGGATCTTCATCTATTAAGGTTGTTCAACTTCGTCGCGAGAAAGAAAAAATAATTTTGGAAACCTACGGTGAAATAGCTCTTGGTCCATATGGTGGTATGCAAGTAGGGCAGGCTGTTCATTTAGGAGAGGAAAAAACTATTGAGGCAATAAATGATGTGTTGAAGGAGGCAAAGATTACTGCGCGTGATGCAGTAGTTGCTATCGACCCTTCATCTGCTTATGTGTCTTTGGTTAAAGTACCTAAAGTAGACGACAATGAATTAAAGACAATGATGCCACTTGAGGCACGTAAGTATATTCCTGTTCCTTTGTCTGAAGTTCAGATGGATTGGTGGCATATTCCTATGACTGTAAATATCGGGAAAGAAGAGAGAATGGTAAATGTGGTGCTAGCAGCTGTGAGTAATGAAACAATGACTGCGTATGACAGAATAGTTCAAAAAATTGGTCTTAAAAATGTCGAATATGAAATACATGGGTATAGTATTGTTCGTAGTTGTTCACCGAAGACGCAAGGGATGATTCTTTATGTAGATATCGGAGCGCAATACACTACTTTATCACTTGTTTTTCAAAATACAGTGCTTGATATGCATGTTATATCACGAGGTTCACAAGACAGTACCATTCAACTTTCTAAAGCACTTTCGATTCCGATAGAAACTGCTGAAGATACAAAACGTACATTTGGATATCTTGGTGATTCATCTAATCTTTATATTAAAGATGTCATGCAACTTTCTAGTTATCCACTGTTTGGTGAGGTTGCACGTCTATCACTAATGTTCGAAAGAAAGTATAATCAGAATATAGAAGGAATAATTTTATCAGGTGGTGGAGCAAGAGTTCCTGGTGTTATTGATGTTTACAATCAAACTGTACACATAGCAGGAAGAGTAGCTACACCATTTGAGCAGATTGATGTTCCGCCATTTCTTCATGAGATGATAGAACGTATCGGTCCGACTTATGCAGTAGCAGTCGGATGTGCTCTGAAAAAATTAGTTCCATAAAATATTCATGCCGTTTTCATTTAAACCAACAGAAGCAAATACTGGAGAGCAAGCTCAAGTACCAAATGTAGAAGGAGTCATCCCTCCATCTAACATTTCTTCTTCGTCATCTAAAGATACTTTTTCTACAAGATTTTCTGCAGAAGGTAGGGGTATAGTACAGACAGTATTAATGGCTGTCTTTGGTTTTTCTATTCTAGTGACGATTGTACTATTTGGATATAATTTTTATTTAAATTCTCAAATCGATAATAAAAAAGCAGAACTCGATAACTACGAAAAACAATTCGGGTCACTACAGTTACAAGATATGCAAGCTTTATCAAGTAGAATGAAAATGGTATCGACTTTAGTGAAAGAACACCCTTCTGTTCGTGTAGCGTTTCGTCTTTTAGAAGACAGTGTGGAGAATCCAGTTATATATAAGAGTTTTGATTTACATTTTTCAGAAAGTTCTCATGCTTATGAGTTATCTCTTGCAGCGAATGCACCTGACTATCATTCAGTGGTTAATCAGATGGACACATTTAAAAGAAAGCCATTCTCTGATTATGTTAAAAATGTTGTTATTAGTGGCCTCAAGCCAGACACTTCAGGTAAAGTTACATTTAATTTAAAAATGCCTATAACTATCACAGGTGTATTACCAGAAGGTCTAACTTCAAAAGATGTACCACAAGCGACATCTTCTATCTCTGTCGCAACTTCTACAATTAATTCTATAAAGGTAAGCACAAGCACTACCTCTACAAGTACATCTAATGTGACAACTAAGAAACCATAACATTATGTCAAAAAATCTCTTAAACTTACTTCTTTTAGTTTCAACTGTAGTGATTTTTTATGTGGTTGTGAGTCCTTTATATACAGGGTCAGGTACAATATGGCAACCAGAACAGGGAATAGTATCACTTAGAAATACAAATACACAATACGATGAAGCTTTAAATAAGGCTCAGACTTTAATACAAGATGCGAAAAGCCTTCGCTCAAAGTATGACGGTGTCCCACAAGATACAAAAACTAAATTAAAGGTGATGGTTCCAGACAGAAAAGATATTGATCCAGTTAGAATGGTGAGTGAGGTAAATACAATAGCTAACATGTCAGGAGTTTCTCTTTCAGATTTATCTTACACAGAAGGCATAGGCGTAGGCAATAAGGGTTCTTATACTATTTCTTTTTCAGTAAAAACAACTTACAATAAATTTAAGGAAATTATGCGTAATTATGAAACAAGTCTTAGATTATATTCAATACAAAGCGTAGTGTTTGCTATACCAGAAACAGATAGTAGTATAATTCCTTTCCAAGTTAAAATGGATACCTACTATATAAAATAATATGCAACTTCCATCATTTTTTGTACAAAAGAAAACCTTAGTAGTAGAGACTATAGTTTTAGTTATATTTCTTGTTGGAGTTTATTATCTGTACACAATATTTAGTGAACAAACTCCAGTAGCTACAAGTTCACAAAATAACCAACTATTAGGCCAAAATCTTACACTTTTTTTGAAAGCAGAAAGTCAGGATAAATTGTCATTCGATACTTCTTCATTCATGAGTCAGCCTCTTATTTCGCAACTACAAGATTTTACTGAGACAATATTGCCAGCATCTTCTCGTGGAAGAGACGATCCATTTGCACCTTATGCTTTTACTAGATCTATTCGTTAGTCAAAATAAATTAACTGAACTTGAAGCAAAAGATATTGAATCTGATCTTTCGCTTCGTGATGACATGCTTGTGGATACTGCTTTGCTTCAGAAGGGTATTAAGTCAGACGAAGTTACTGAAGTGAGAAGTGTCTTATATGGACTACCTATTTATAAAAATGAAATACCAGAGGATAAGGAACTTACAAAATATATAAGTGTCACTCAGTCTAAGCAGTTACTCGCAGTACCTATAGAATTAAAAGATGGAGTATTGTCTGTGGGGGTAGTGGATCCAGAGCATGCAAATGTGTTAGATAGTTTACAATTTTTATTTGGTACAGATCATCAGGCTTATAAAGTTTATTTAATAACTTATGATGCATACAAGAAACATTTTGGAATAGTAGAGTCTGATAATAATACTTCAGACATTAAAGCGTCTCTTACAGGAAAAGTAGATGAAGGGAAAGAGATATCTTATATATCAAAAGATGATACACAAGAAAAAGAGAAAGAGGGTCTAAATGAAAATATGGATTTGTCAGATGTCTCAGGGTTACTTGATGAAGGGTTAGCGAAACTACCCATACCAGATATTTTTAGTGCGATACTTCGTTATGCTATAGACAATGGTGCCAGTGATATTCACATAGAGCATATAGGTACTGCAGTTAGAGCACGTGTTCGAATGGATGGACAACTAGAAACAATTACAACTCTCCCAGTAAAAATGCATCCTATGCTTGTGGCACGTATAAAGATTCTTTGTTCTATAAAACTCGATGAAAAGAGAAAGCCACAAGACGGAAGATTCAGTACTAAATTTGGTGATCATACAATAGATTATCGTGTGTCTACTTTTCCTGGATATTATGGTGAGAAAGTAGTGCTTCGTATTTTGGATAGCTATAAAGGAGTCCGTCCTATTGATACTCTAGGTTTTAGAGATCAACAAATGAAAGAAATTCGTGAAGCCCTTGCTCGTCCATATGGAATGATACTAATCTGTGGACCTACAGGATCTGGAAAGACAACTACTCTTTATTCGATGTTGAATGAAATCGATCGAGAACACAGAAATGTGGTTTCTCTTGAAGATCCAATAGAATATAATGTGCCCTCAATGAATCAATCTCAAGTTTTTCCAGAGATTGGATATACATTCGCTTCTGGTCTTCGTTCTATTTTACGTCAAGATCCTGACGTAATCATGGTGGGAGAAATTCGTGATGCTGAAACTGCACAGCTTGCCATTCAAGCAGCTCTAACTGGTCACTTAGTGTTCTCTACTATTCACACTAATACTGCAATCGGTGTAGTAACTCGTTTGTTAGATATGGGTATAGAACCATATCTTATTGCTCCAACTATTATTGCAACAATTGGACAGAGACTTTCAAGACAAATTGCTGAAGGATGTGCAGTTCCTATGCAGATGACAGCAGGACTTACAGAGATGGTGAATGAATCATTTAAAGATTTGCCAGACGAATTTAAAAAGAATTTTCCACTAGATAAACCACTAAATGAAGCAAAACCAAATGTTAAATTTGCGAATGGTATGAAGGGAAGAGTGCCAGTGTTTGAAGTTTTGACATTCACTCAAGACATAGAAGAAGCTGTACTACATAGTAAAGGAGAAGAAGAGATATGGAAATTGGCGCGTGCAAATGGAATGATAACTATGAAAGAAGATGCGATTATAAAGTGTATTGAGGGTGTTATACCGTTTGTCGAAATAAACGAACTATAAGTTGTCTATAAAATAAGCAATTATTTCGTTGGAAGAATTTTTTGTTCCCACAATGTACTATGTGTACATTTTAGTCACAAAAAATTCTTCCGCCTCGTACTAATCTTATTTTCTAAACAAATGAATTCTATAAAATATTGACTATCAACTGCCCTATGTTAGTTATGCAATTGTTTTTCATAACTCGCTTGTTATACTAAAAATATGAACTACGATACAGAGCTCGATGATTTGATTATGACTCTTGTAAAAGAAGCAGGATCAGACCTTCACTTAACAGCTGGGTCTTTTCCAACTCTTAGAGTTTCTCGTGACCTTATTCCTCTTACTAGAAAAAAAGAATTAACAGCTGAAGACACTTTAGGATTTTTGCGCTCTATGGTTGGAGAGAAGACTTTGACTAATTTTGTTGTTAGCCAAGAATTAGATTTTTCTTATGAACACAAGAAAGAATATCGTCTGCGTGGTAATGCGTCATTCCAAAGAGGGGTGATATCTATAGCACTTCGTCTTATTCCTAAGGTTAAATCTATCGCTGAGTTAAATCTTCCTGATCAAATAATAGCTATAGCCCGTGAAAGACAAGGGTTCTTTCTAGTTGTCGGTCCAGTAGGACAAGGAAAGTCCACCACTCTTGCTTCTATGATTGGTTTGATAAATTCTGAAGCTAAGCGTCACATAGTTACTATCGAAGATCCAATAGAATTTCGTTTTGATCAAGATAAATCTCTTATTGAACAACGTGAAGTAGGAGTGGATACAAAAGATTTTAATACAGCATTAAATCATGTGTTTAGACAGGACGCAGATGTGATCATGATAGGAGAAATGCGTGATAAAGAGACAATCGCAGCAGCAGTTACAGCAGCTGAGACAGGACACTTAGTATTTTCTACTATTCATGCGAACTCAGCTGCTCAGACTGTAGATAGAATAATAGATAGTTTTCCTTCAGATCAGCAGGATCAGATTAGACTACAGTTAGCTTCTTCATTGATTGGAATCTTATCGCAGAGATTAGTGCCTCGTGTATCTGGTGGTCTAATTCCTGCTTTTGAACTTCTACTTAATACTCCTGCAGTATCGAATCTTATTCGTGAACGTCGCACACATGAAATAGATGTGATTATTGAAACTGGATCACAAGATGGGATGATAGATCTCGATAGAAATCTCGCAGAATTAGTAAGAAAAGGAGAAGTTACAAAAGATGATGCAAGAAGTTTTGCACGACGTCAGAATATTTTCGATAGACTTATTTAATAAAAGGTATGCTTTTTCACTATACAGCGATACAAGGAGATGGAACAAAAGTAGAAGCAGAAGTAGATAGCTATTCTCTTGATACTGCGATAGATCTTTTACAAAAGCGTGGGCTTAGTATTGTGGATATAAAAGAAAAAGCAGATGTAACAAAGTTACAAATACTTACAGGATTTTCATTCTTTAAGCCAAAAGTACAACCAAAAGATATTGTTATTTTTTCTCGTCAGATTGCTACACTTTTTCAGGCAGGTGTCTCTGCTCTTAAAGCATTTAGATTGCTTGCATCAGAAAATGAAAGTAAAGCTCTACAAATAGAACTTACTCATGTAGCTGATGATATTGAGGCTGGAGTTTCTTTATCTGATGCGTTGGGTCGCCGTCCAGAATTATTTTCTACTTTTTATATAAATATGGTCAAAGCTGGGGAGGAAAGTGGAAAATTAAATGAGACCTTCTTATTCCTGGCTGATTATTTAGATCGCGATTATGAACTACACCAGAAAGTAAAAAAGGCTCTTACGTATCCCGCTTTCGTTATAGGTACGTTTATAGTTATTATGGTTGGAATGTTTAGTTTCGTTATCCCTAAGATGGCCGCTTTATTTGCTGATAATGACGCCACACTTCCTTTGGTTACTAGAATAGTTTTGTCTATATCAGATATATTTGTTAAGTACGGTCCTATTACATTCCCTGTGATCATAGTCGCAGGATGGTTCTTTTATAGATGGACACAGACAGAAGATGGTATTCGTAAAGTTGATGAGTTTAAGATGAAAGTACCACTACTTAAAACTTTGTATCAAAGAATATTTTTAACACGTTTAGCAGATAATATGAATACAATGCTTACAAGTGGCGTACCGATTGTTAAATCTATAGATATTACAGCAGCAGTCGTTGATAATTTAGTTTTCAGAGATTTGTTACTTAGAGTATCTAAAAAGGTTCAAGGAGGTACTGCTTTTTCTAAGGCTCTCTATGAAGAACCTCTTGTTCCTAATATTCTTATACAAATGGTTCATATAGGAGAAGAGACGGGGGAAATTGGTTATATTCTAAAAAATCTTGCTACGTTCTATAAACGTGAATTAGATACTAGTATAGATAGTATGATTGGTCTTATCGAGCCTGCCATGATTGTAGGGCTTGGAGTAGGAGTGGGAGTCCTTGTTTCTTCAGTGCTTTTGCCAATGTATACTCTGTCTTCTTCTATCAATTAGTTTCTTATCCCCATATTATCTTGTTATGTGTTAGTTCCGGGATTATACTTATATACATCTACTAAAAGATAGAAAATTATGTCAAACACAATTATGAAAAAAGGATTACGTGGTTTTACGCTTATTGAGCTCTTGGTGGTTATTGCTATTATTGGGCTTCTTTCCACTGTGATTGCAGCGCCAATTACCCAAGCTAGAAAAAAGGGACGAGATGGTAAGAAAGTAGCTGACATGCGAGAAATAAACTCAGCACTTCAGCAATTCGCTGATGACAATGCTGGGACTTATCCTGATGACTTAACAGGTCTTGTTCCAAGATATTTGTCTACACTTCCTACAAATGCCGCAGCAGCAGCACTTGCTAAAGATAAGTATATGTATGTACCTTATATAGATTCTTTGGGTAGAAATGTAGGTTATCACCTAGGTGTTAAACTCGAAGCTACAAACTTAGCTCTTGGTGATGATAGAGATTGTACTGGAGCTGGTACAATATCTGCAAACGCAAAATGGTGTATCGATACGTCTGTAAGTCAAGGTGGTACAGTAACTGCTGGTGTTGGAAATGTCGGATCTACAGGTTTTGCAAATGGCGATTTACCAACAGGTACTTCTGCTTTGACTAATGACTTTTTAGGAGGAATGGATACTGCTACAACTAATTGTGGAGCAGCTATATCAGGTTCAGCAGCTGTTTGTGTATACGATCTAACTAACTAGTTTCTCTTCGTGTTTTACGTTCTATTCTTTATCTTTGGTGCGTCTATTGGAAGTTTTGTTCAAGTAGTTGTGACACGACTTAACGTCGCTCCTATAATAAATGGACGAAGTAAGTGCCTCTCGTGCGGAGAGGCACTTCGTGCATTTGATTTAGTTCCATTGTTTTCTTATCTTTTTTTAAAGGGTAAGTGTCGTTATTGTAATACTGCATTCGGATCATCATCGCTTTATATAGAGTTATTTTACGGGAGTATATATGTACTATTGTATAACTTTATTCTACTTGGGCAGCAGTCACTACTTGTTTCTTCTTTATGGCTTGTATATTACACATTTCTTTTTATAGTTATGGGTGTTATCGCACTTTATGATTTAAAGCATACTTATATTCCAGTTTTTTATTTGATGGGGTATTTGGCGTTATCACTTATAATGCTTTGTTTGAGATACTTACAAGATGGAACAAGTGTTACTCTTATAGCACCACTAGTTGTTTCTATGCCATTTATGATTCTTTGGGTAGTATCACGTGGTAAGTGGCTTGGTTTTGGCGATGTGATTTTATTTTTAGGAGCGGGAGCATTTTTTGGTATAGAGCAGGGGTTAGCTGTGTTACTTATTTCGATATGGATGGGAGCTATAGTAGGAGTGGTCAGATATTTATATTTAGGTGAAGGAATAAGAAATAAATCATTACCTTTCGTACCTTTTATAATGATTGCATTTCTTCTCGTATTGTTCACAGACTTAGATATTTTTTCCCTTCTTTCATTGTTTGCTTAGTGATACTATTACCTCATGGCTTCCCCCTTATTTAGTCGTGTATCAGTACGAGGTTTTACTCTAGTAGAATTGTCTATATGTCTTGCGATAATGGGGTTTATGATGGCTATTTTACTTTATAAATATCCAGAGACAGCAACACGTCTTTCTCTGGCAAATGCTACACATACTACAGCATTACTTGTTCGTGAAGCACAAGTAAGAGGGAGCGCAGTTGACTCAGTAAATAGTTCTTTGGGTGGATATGGAGTTTACATAGATCTCTCATTGCCCAATCAATTAAAATTATTTGGCGATACTGTAGACTCTAATATAGCTAAACCTTACGGAGTCTTCGTCGGTGATGGTTTGTATCAGACTTCTCCTGTTGATGAGACGAAAGTAACAACTACATTTCCAAATGGATATGTAGTCGCTAAAGCCTGTATCAAACCTCAAGGTCAAAATAATTTTGTTTGTAATAGTGATTATTCTCCAGTTATACAAACTTTAACTATTTCTTTCACTCGTCCGAATCCACAGCCTACGATATACATAAATGGTTCTAAGAGTACAAATTTTTCTGCAGCATGTATAGAGCTTCATTCGCCTAGTTATCCTTTGGTTGGTCACTATCGTTCAGTTCTTGTTTATAATTCTGGTGTTATACGCACTCAAGTGATACCTTGTAATTAATTATGAAAAGTTTTACTTATTTTAAAATAAAAAATGGATTAAGAGGATTTACTCTAGTTGAATTATTGATTAGCATGGCTATATTTACTTCTGTTATAACTATTGCAACAGGTGCTCTATTTTCAGCTCAGGCAATCAATGCAAGATTAGAACAGACACAATTAATTTTAGATGGGGTTAATCAAGCGGTTGAAGTCATGGCGCGTGATATTCGTTATGGATCGGATTTTCATTGTGATACAGTGATTCCTTCATCGTCTGTACCTTCTAACAGTGTGAGTTGTCCATATTCAAATGGTGGAAGTGTTATTGTGTTCAAGCCAGCGGTTCCACTTAGTGGTTCTACTCTTCCAGACAGCGATAGGATATCTTATTATTTATCAAATGGTGTTATATATAAAGATGAGTATAAAGAGGGGAATATATCAAATAAGATAACTTATCAAATCACACCAAGTGATGTAAATATTTCAAACTTAAGTCTTTATGTGAATGGGGCTGAGGATACAACTAGTGGTAATCTATCTCAACCTTTAGTTACATTAGTAGTTTATGGTCTCACAACTCCTGCTCGTAAGAATGTTCAACCAGTACAATTCACAGTGCAGACGAGTATATCAGCTCGAGCTCTTGATATTTAAAATATATGAAAAATAATTTCTTTAAAAAATATAAAAGCGTAAGAGGATTTACTCTGATAGAAACACTTGTTTCAGTTCTTATTATTACTACAGTGGTGCTTGGCCCACTTACTGTTGCTTCAAATGCTTCGGCATATGCAAGACAGACAAAAGATACAATGACTGCTGTATACCTTGCACAAGAGGCACTAGAACTTTTACATCATCAGCAGGATTCTGTATATCTTGATTGTCAGTCTCAGACTAGTGTGAACTGTGTTCCTCTAAATGGTGAGACTCCTTCTCAAGCGGCATGGAGAATATTTAGAGATAGATTAGGGTACAATTCTAGGGGGGTATCATGTTATGTTAGTGATAGTCCATCTGGATGTGCTTATGATTTTATAGATTTTGGGACTGATGAAACAATAAGTCCTACAAAATATTCAATCTACAGTTCATCATGTTCAACTCTCTCAATAAGTCCGAATCATACATACGTATGCTTAGGTGCTCATGGCAATGGCTTTAAATTAACTTCATTTTCTAGAAAAGTTTTAGTTAATTCTATAAAAACATTTTCTGGTGGAGATGAAGATTATAACGATGATTTAAGAGCGACAGTAACTGTTTCTTTCAAGAGACCAAATGGTTTTACGAAAAATATAAAAGTCGTAGACTTCTTACACGCTAGAGCATAATATGAAATTATTAAAATATCTAAAACAAAAGAAAAATGAAAGAGGATTTATTTTACCCCTTACACTTCTTGTCTGTTCAATAATTTTAACTGTCGCGACAGGAATTTCTGTAATTCTTATAAAAGAATTGTATTTTTCAAAAGTCTCTCGTGATAGTCAGCTCGCTTATTATTCAGCAGATACTGCCATGATGTGTGCTGTTATGATAGATGGAACTTACATTGATCCGTCGACGGGTTTAGGTATTTTCCCATACGGCGCTGCCACAGATCCACAGTCTGAAATGTCTGCAGTGTTGGATAAAGTAAACTTACAGCGTCAAGAACGTAATCTCTCTAATATCTTTTTATCAGATATAAAATGCGCAACTTCTGCAATTTTTGATCAAA
The DNA here is from genome assembly GCA_023267475.1 of bacterium. GTDB lineage: Bacteria > Patescibacteriota > Minisyncoccia > Phycocordibacterales > UBA5272 > UBA11704. Next base: position 36,881 of record JAHFND010000001.1, read on the forward strand.
CAATCTCTGGATTTAGTTCTGTTGCTTTTTCAAGAACTAACTCAGCAGGTCAAGTAGAGATGGGAAAGACTTCTACTTTTAATATGCGAATGGATTTAGGTGATGGTACCGTGCGTTGTGCCACAGTTCTTATATCTAAAACAGATAAATATAGACAAATTATTGCTAGAGGGTTTGCTGGATGTGATGGTCAAGCTCGTAATATTGAAAGAGCTATTATCAATACTACAGAAGTAAAATAAATAAATTAATAAAACTTTTTATCTACTTTGTCGTCACGAAATTTTTCTCATTCAATGTAGGATTATTACATTTTCTTCAAAAAATTCCTATGCTTCGCGTATATAAAGCAGTTTTATTAATTTACAATGAATTCTGTTTTAGCCCTTATTTACAAGTGTTTTATGGTATAATGTGTAAATGAATAAGCGTGACGCGGAAAGTAGAATTAATGAGTTGCGTAAGACTATTGAGAAACATAGAGTGCTTTACCATGTACATGATGCACCGGTTATAAGCGATACACTATACGATAGTTTAATCAAAGAATTGGAAGATTTAGAAAAAGAATTTCCTGAATTTGATTCACCACTTTCTCCTACTCACAGAATAGGAGGTGAGCCTATCGATCACTTTGAAAAAGTTAAACACACAGTACCCCAGTGGAGTTTTGATAATGTGTTTTCATTTGAAGAATTAAAGAAATGGGAAGAAAGAAATATCACTTTACTTAAAAAACAAGGTATAGAAAAATCTCCAACATATGTAGCTGAAATGAAAATAGATGGACTTAAAGTGGTTCTTACTTATGAAAAAGGAAAGTTCGTTCGTGGAGCAACTCGAGGTGACGGAAGTATTGGAGAAGATATTACTGAGAATCTAAAAACAGTAAAATCAATTCCTCTTGTCTTGAAGGATGAGGTTAGTATGACTGTAATTGGAGAAGCATGGATGAAGAAAAAAGATTTAGAAAAGATAAACAAAGAAAGAGAAAAACAAGAATTATCTTTGTATGCAAATACAAGAAATCTAACGGCGGGAACTCTTCGTCAGTTAGATCCTAAAGTTGTATCAAAAAGAAATATTCAGATATTTGCTTATGATATAGAGGCTCTTGCTATTGAAACGCAAGAAAAAGAATTAAACACTCTAGAAGATTATGGATTTCTCGTAAACAAAGAGAGAAAGATTTGTAAGACTCTAGAGGAGGTACAAAAATTTTATGAAAAATGGGTGGACAAGCGTCACAATGAAAATTATGGAATAGATGGTTTGGTTATAAAAATAAATGAGAAAAAGTCTTGGGATATTTTAGGATACACGGCAAAGTCTCCACGTGCTGGTATTGCTTACAAATTTCCCGCAGAAGAAGTAGCTACAAAATTATTATCTATCACTGTTCAAGTTGGACGTACTGGTGCGATAACACCGGTTGCTGAACTTGCTCCAGTATTACTTGCTGGTTCTACTGTAAAGAGGGCAACACTTCATAATGCTGATGAAATAAAAAGATTAGACGTGCGCGAGGGAGACACAGTTGCACTACGTAAAGCAGGGGATGTGATACCTGAAATATTTGATGTATTTAAAGATTTAAGACCGCGTGGCGCAAAAGAATTTGCAATGCCGACAAAATGTCCATCATGTGGTTCTATTTTAGAAAAAATAAGTGTAGGTAAAGAAAAATCTGTCGCGCT